>JAISMA010000162.1 GCA_031276985.1 Helicobacteraceae bacterium
CCGCCGCGGGCGTGGTTATGGCGAAAATTATGAACAAGTTAAGCAAAGACCCTATCAATCCGCTAATCGGCAGCGCGGGCGTTTCAGCCGTGCCAATGGCGGCGAGAGTTTCGCAAAAAGAGGCGCAAAAAGCCAATCCGCACAACTTTTTGCTAATGCACGCTATGGGACCTAACGTTTCTGGCGTGATCGGATCGGCGGTCGCCGCGGGCGTGCTACTATCCTTGTTTTAACCTCTTAATCGCGGTTACGCGTTAACGCGCTTTCGCAAAGCGGCGGGTTTTTTCGCCCGCCGCTTCAGTTTTGCCAAACCTCTTATTTATAAGCGCGATCAGATCGGCTGGCGTCGATTGATTCGATTGTTAGCAAAAACGTTTTGCCGCATGCGTGTTTATGCAACTCGCTTTTAACGCCGTAGATTGATTTTATGCGTTCGCTTGTGATTATTTCTAGCGGTTTTCCAAAAGCGATCGCTTTTGAGCCGTCGATCCACAAAACATAATCGCCGACGTTTAAGGCGTGATCGGGATTGTGCGTGGTTTGAATTATGGTTTTGCCCTGCGATCTGAGATTTTCTAACAGCGTTAAAATTCGCTGTTGCGCGCCAATATCTAAACCCGTGGCGGGTTCGTCCAGAACGATTATTTTAGCCTCTTGCGCCAATGCGCGCGCGATAATCACAAGCTGTCTTTCGCCGCCGCTTAACGTATTAAATATCCTGTTTTTAAAACCGATTGCGCCGACGGTTTCCAAAGCGGCGCTCGCCGCGTCTTTATCGGCTTTGGAATAGTCCAAACTAAGCGGCGATCTATGAAATCTGCCCATAAGCGCCATATCAAAAGCCAAAAACGAAAAAGGCGCGAAATTATGTTGCGGCACAAGCGCGAAAACTTTGGCTCTTTCTTTGGCGCTTAAACGCTTAACGTTTTGCGAATCGACCGTTATTTCGCCCTCGTAAGGCAAAGAGCCGCATATCGATTTTAACAGCGTGCTTTTTCCGCTTCCGTTAGCGCCTAAAATCGAGACGATCTCTTGGCTTTTGACGCTAAACGATATATCGTTTAGAACCATTTTTTTTCCGTAGCTTACGCTAAGATTTTGCGCTTTTAACATGCGCGCGCTTTTTTAGCGTGGCGAAGCGCGAGAATAAACGCGGGAATCCCCACGATCGAGGTTAAAATTCCAAGCGGAACTTCGGCGGCGAAAATCGATCTTGAAAAAGTGTCGGCGACAAGCAAAAAGATCGCGCCGATTAACGCCGAAGCGGGAATGACGGCGATATGATTCGCGCCTACGATAAACCGCGCGATATGCGGTACGACAAGCCCTACCCAGCCGACTACGCCGCATATCATTACGCTCAAAGCGGCTAAGAGCGTGGCAATCGCCACAAAGATCAGTCTCGTCGCGCCGATATTCGCTCCCAAAGCGATTGCCTCGTCCTCGCCAAGCGTTATTAAATCCAGCCGTTTGCTAAGCGAAAGAGCAAATAAGATCGCAATCGCCATTATCGGAATAGCGAAAATAATATGCTCGATTCTCGCGTAACTCATCGATCCCATCAGCCAATATACAATCGACGGCAACGTATCGTACGGATCGGCTAGATATTTCACCAGCGACACAAGCGCGCCAAAGAGCGCGGAACTAATCACGCCGCCAAGAATTAGCGTTAGAATTTTTTCGCCGCCGCCGTAGATTTTTGCGATTAGCAACGCGAACAAAACCGCGCTAAAACTAAACGTAAAAGCCGAAAGCTGCACGCCAAAAAGATTTAAGCCCAAAAGCATCGCCAGCGCCGCGCCAAAACTCGCGCCGTTTAACGCGCCTAATATACCGGGAGAAACCAGCGGATTTGTAAACATTCCCTGAAAGATCGCGCCGCTTACCGACAGCGCCGCTCCGATAACCGCCGCGGCGATCACGCGGGGCAGACGCACCTGCTCCAAAACGATCTTCACTTCGCTAAGTCTCGTCGAGTTTGCGTCCGCGTTTTCGCCGCCAAAAGCCGATTTCAGCAGATTTGCCGCGTCGCCTAAACCGATCGAATACTGCCCGACCGTAAAGGCAAACGCGATCAAAACCGCTAACGCGATCGCCGCAAACGTAAGAAACGATAAATTTTTCGCGCTCACAGTTTAGCTATTACCTCGTCGTTAAATTTTGCGATCATACGCTCCGCGTCGTCGTAATCAAGCGCAAGCGGCTTTAGCATGATCGTCGCTTCGCCAAACGTTTCGCCTAATTGCCTTACTTTATCGAGGCAAAAATCTGGCGTTCCTATTATCGAGTTTGGCAAAAAAGTTTCGCCGCTAAAAAACCGTTTCCGCTCGTTAATAAGCGCGGCGAATCTCGGATCGTTTTGCGAATCGGGCTTTTTGTTGTAAGCCTGCCGTTTCATCATCATGCGCGCCGTTCTTTCAAGCGCGGCTTTGCCTTTTGCTTCGCATTCGGCTTGATTGTCGCCAATGTAAAACGCCCGCGTTACGGCGATTTTCGGCGGCTTTTTCGCGACGCTTTCATAAATGCCGATCACTCTTTTTGTTTGGGTCCAATCGAAGCTGATATGCAGCAGCAAACCGTAGCCGCGCTCGGCGGCAAAACGAATCGTCTCGTCGCTCGCGAAAGTGGCGATTGAAATCGGCATAGGATTTTGTAGCGGTTTTGGCTCTATTTCCACCTCGTCGAAGGCGACGTTTTCGCTTTTGTAGCTAACGCTAGAGGCGCTATGCAAAAGTCGATCGACGGCGGGGACGATTTCAAACATGCGCTCTCGAAGGCGCTCATGCGCGACGTTGAACGCTTTGGAATCGGGCGCAAACGCGCCTTTGGCAAACCCTACGTTTATCCGTCCGCCGCTTAGATTATCAAGCGCGGCGATCTCTTCGGCAAGCCGAATGGGATCGTAAAACGGCGCTAAAAATCCCGCGCAACCAAGCCTGATTCGCTTCGTTCTCGCAATCGCGTTCGCCAACAGCAGCGTCGGGCTTGGACAAACGCTAAAATCGTTGAAGTGGTGTTCGGCAAACCAAGCGGAGTCAAATCCAAGCCCGTCGACAAGCTCGACGATTTTCAGCTGCCGCTCAAACGCTTCCGCGCTCGTTATCCCGTCGCGCTCGAAAAAGCAAAATAGCCCCCATTTTAAGCCGATCATCGTTTTCCTTAGTATTTCAGCGCGACTTCCACGCCGACGACGCGCCCGCGATCGTAGAAATAACCGCCGCCTTGCGGGTGGTATCTGGTCGCGTATTGTTTATCGCCGATATTGCGCCCGTAAAGCGTAACGTCGCCGCTATTGTCTTCGCCAAACTTGAAAGCGTAGATCGTATTGAAATCGACGCGGGTATAATCGCCCAAACGCAGATCGCCCCAATAGCTGCTTCCCATTCCCATGCCGCCCGCCGACGAAGCGGAATAGGCGCTTACCCATTTGCCCGACAGATTAAAGCGCCAATTTTCGTAATCATGCGTCGCGGCGATTGAAAGCAGATCGCGCGGGCGCATATCGCCAAGCTGTTTTTCGCCGTCTCGCTTGTCGTTAAGCATGTGCGTCCAGCTTAATTTGTACGTTGAAGAGCCGCCGATCGCGCCGCTTACGATCGCCTCGATTCCGTCGCGTTTGGCGTCGGCTTGATTGTAATAAAAGCAAATATCGCCGCCGCAGCCGTAAGTCGCGCTTGTCGCGCTTTTTTCGTTTTTCGCCTCGATCGCGAAGTAGGCGATTTGCGCGTTGAACGCGGCGATCGGCGTTACGCCAAGCGACAATTCGTAGCGTTTTTGTTTTTCGGCGCTCAACTTTCCGCTCGCGGATTTAATGTCCAGATCGCTATGCGTGCCTTGATCGGACTGAAAATATCTCGCGCTTAAGTCGACCGCTTTAATCGGGCGCGCGTTTAAGCCAATCGCCCAAACTTTCGCGGCGGGCAGATCTTTGTTTTTCATTCTAGCCGCCGCGATAGCGGACGCTTTGTCGTAGAAAATACGCTTTTGATCTTGACGATAGCCAATGTCAAACGAAAGCGCGTCGTCAAACAGCGCCTGTTCCGCGCCAAGCGACCAGCCCGTTACGCCCGTTCGGTAGTTCTCAAAATCTTTGGTTTTGGTCTCGATCGACTGATAGCTTGCGTTCAAAAGCGTGTCGCTTTCCAAGCGAAGATTATGGCGCAAGCCGTATCCGCCCGTGTTTGAAACGACGTGATTGGCGTTGTTCGCGGGATACGGATTTGCGAATGTCCTGTTTCCGCCGATGAACTCCGTTTGTTCGTATCGGGAGTGATAGAGATCGAATATGGTCGTTTGGGCTTCGCTCCATTTGACTTTCGCGTCAAAGCTCCACAACGTCGTTTTGATCGGATCTAAAAACCAGCGAGCCGTGCCTTGCGTTCCGTTGTCTTCCTTGCCGCGCTGCATTTCAAAATAGCCTTCGTCGTTGTAAACAAGCAGATTCGCCTCTACTTTTTCATACGCCGCGCCAAAAGAAAGCGACTCGGCAAACGCGCGCGATCCGTCGAACCAGTCGTCGTTGATCTTAGGGCGATCATACCCGCCGATCATACCCGCGATATAGCCTTTTACGCCGCTTTCGGTTTCAAAGGTATCGCCCGTCCAAGCGCTCCCTTTGTACGAAAGCGTATTTTTCTCGTCGTACATTTCGACGGAAGCGCGCAAAACGGTCGATTGGTTTTCGGGGCGCTTAACGCGAATTAGCACGTAGCCGACCGCCACGCCGCCAATCGCGCCCGTAGTCGATCCGCTTGTGCTGCCGTTCATTTGACCCGTTTTTATCAGCGGCGCTAAATTCAACGCGCTTGCGCCGCGCACGATCTGAAGCTCCTCGATCATATCGACGGGTATTTTTTGCAGCAGTTTCGTCATATCGGGCGGCAAAACCGCGCCGTTAAGCACGTAAACCAGCGAGCCGCCGCCGCGCAGATTAACGCTAAAGGGGTGTCTGCGTCCCCAGTGAGTTACGTCTACGCCCGTCGCTTTATCGAGTAGATCCCACAGATCTTTTGGTTGAAGATTTTTAATGTCTTCCGCCGTGAAAATTTCCGATCCCGCGATCTGGCTTTGGTTTAATCTATACGGATTTGTTAAGCTGTTTAAGCGCAGATCGTCGCGGCGTTTATCAACCACTTCGATTGGCTCTAAATTTTCCCTAGGCTCTACGTTTTTCGCCTCGTCGATCGCGCTTGAGTTTGTATCGTTCGCTTGCGCCGCCGCCAAAAGCGCAATCGTCAAAACCGCGCGTTTCATTTTGATCTTCTTATCGATTGCGGCGTTAAAATCCGCGCTAGTTGCGCGTCGCTTAATTTCACTCCCAAAAACTCCAGATAAAAGGCTTTTGTTTCGGCGACAAGGTCAAGCGGATATTCGTTTGGATAGAGGATATTCGCCAACCATTGAAGCCCGATAAGCCGCATAAACGACGGCGGGCGATCAAACCAGTTAAACGGCAGTTTTGGAATGAGATATACTTGTTTGTTTTTTACGGCGGCGATAGTCTTCCATTTCGGATCGCTAAAGACGCTATCCACAAACTTTTTTTCTTGCGCGACAATCACGTCGGGATTGTAAAGCAATATCTGCTCGATTGTTACTTTTTCAAACCCTTTATGACTCGTGGTGGTACAACGATGAACGTTAAGATCGCCAAGCGTTTTTAGCAGTTCTACGTGAATAGAATCGTCGCATTCGGAAGTCAGCCCGTCGACGCCTTCGGCGTAGTAGACTTTTGGCTTTGTTTTTGATTTTGCGACGACGGCTTTAACGGCGGCGATTGTCTTTTCAAAATGCGCCGCCAATTTTTCGCCGCGCTCTTTACGATCTAGCAGTTCGCCAAGAAAGCGAAACACTTTCGGGTAATCCTCGAAATTTTCCGCTACGGCGTAAGCTACCGGTATATTCATTTTGACTATGCGCTCGTCTATTGAGCCTTGTCGCAATTTTTGCGAGGACGACCACATCAAAATCAGATCGGGTTTTTGCGCCAGCAGCGCTTCAAGGTTTGTGTTTGGTCCGTCGCCGCTAATCGATCCCACGACGGGAAGCGTGTACATGCGCGGTTTAAGCAAATCCTTAGCCTCTTCGCTTGGCGCGAAAACAAGCGCGGAAAGCAGATCGCTATCCATCGCGTAAAGGATATACGAGCCGTACGGCATAGGCGCGTAAACCTTTAACGGCGGTTTTTGCAGTTGCACTTTTGTTCCCGTCATATCGGTAATCTCTATGGCAAAGCAAAGCGATGCAAGCAAAGCCAAAATAAGCGATTTTTTCATGAAAACTCCTTTGTCGAATATAACGCGGCGTTAAAAGTCCGCGACTTTTTTTGCAACGCGATTGAAGCGCTAAAAACGCGATCTGTTTTTAACGCTTGTTCTCGCTTGCTCCTTAATGTTTTAACCCGCGATCTCACGTCATTTACGCGACACGAAGCGTACTTGTCGTTTTACGTCGCCCATAGCTAGTATTTCAGCGCGACTTCCACGCCGATAACGCGCCCGCGATCGAAGTAATAACCTTGTCCGATTACGGCTCTGGTGGCGTACATTTTGTCGCCGATATTGCGCCCGTAAAGCGTAACGTCGCCGTCGTTTTCGCCAAACTTAAACGCTTTGTTGATATTGGCGTCCATTCGCGTAAAATCGCCGAGATCGAGATCGTATGCCGTACCCGGACTCGACGTGGATGCGTCCCAACCGCTTTGGCGCTTTAGCGAGGCGTTGAATCTCCAATCGTTGAGGCGATACGAAACAAAAGCGGTGTATAGATCGCGCGGTCTGCTCGCGCCAAGCCTGCTGTCGCCTTTGTTGTCTTTGTCTTGCAACATATGCGTCCAGCTAAGTTTGTAATTTAATCCGCCCTCGCCAAGCGAAACCGCGCCGTCGGTTATTAGCTCGATTCCGCTTCGCTTCGTATCGCTTTCCGCGAAGTAATAGCACAGATCGCTTCCGCATGCGTAAGTTACGTTTGAGACGCTCTTTTCGTTTTTGGAATCGACGGCGAAATAGGTAACTTGCGCGCCAAACTCTTTGATCGGCGAAACGCCAAACCCGATCTCGTAGCGAACCTGTTTTTCTCCGCTTAATTTAGGATCGCCGGGTTTTGATTTGACCTCCAGATCGCCGTTTAATCCCTGATCGGAATTAAAATATCTCGCGCTGGCTTGAGCGATTGCGCCAAAGCGATAATCCGCGCCAAGCGCGAAAACTTTTGACGCGGGCAGCTCTTTGTTTTTCATTTTGACGATTGCGCCGCTTTTGTCGTAGATGACGGTTTTAACGTCCTGTCTGTAACCAATGTCAAACGAAAGCGCGTCGTCAAACAGCGCCTGTTCCGCGCCAATCGACCAGCCGACGACTTTTGTTCTGTAGTTTTCGTAATCCTTGCCTTTGGCTTCAATCTCCTGATAACCCGCGTTTAATCCCGTGTCGCTTTCAAAACGCGCGTTGTGGCGAACGCTGTAACCGCTTTGCGTAATAAGCGAATGTTGAACGCCGCCCGCGGGATAAGGATTTGCGAACGTACGACCGCCGACCCATTCGGTTTGGTTATATCTAGTTGTAAACAGATCGATTAACGTAACCTGATCGGCGTTCCATTTGACTTTCGCGTCCAGATTAAACAGTTGCAGTTTTAGCGGATCGATATACCATTTCATGTTTGAGAGCGTTCCGTTTAGCTCCTTGCCGCGCTGCATTTCAAAATAGCCTTCGTCGTTGTAGGCGAGCAGGTTTAGATCGAACTTTTCGCTTTCAACGCCGATCGTAGCCATTTCAGACCAGCCGCTTTGCCCGTCGAACCATTTTTCCTCGCTTGGGCGGTTATAGCCGCTTAACGCCGCCGCCGCGTAGCCTTTCACGCCTTCGGCAATCTCGAACGTCGTTCCGCTATAAACGCTTTCGTTATGCGCCAGATCGCCGCCGCGCTTAAACGCTTCCACAGCCGCTCTTACCGTCGTGGACGTTTGATCGGGTCGTTTGGTGCGAATCAGCACGTAGCCGACCGCCACGCCGCCAACCGCGCCCACCTGCGGCTGTCCGCTCGCGCCGCCGCTCATAGAACTAGCGGCGATCAAAGGAGCGATATTTATGGCGCTCGCGCCGCGAATAACCTGCAACTCTTCGATGAACGAAACGGGGATTTTCTGCAAAATTTTGTTGAAATAAGGCGGCAAAATCGCGCCGTCCAAAACATAAACCAAAGAACCGCCGCCCCGTACGTTGACAAAAAACGGATTGCGGCGACCTTGATAGGTTACGTCGACGCCCGTCGCTTTTTCAAGCAGATCGAAGAGGTCTTTTGGACGAAGGTCTTTAATGTCCTCCGCCGTGAAAACCTCCGCGCCGGCGATTTGGCTTGCGTTTAGCTTAAACGGATTTGCAAGGCTTTCTAGCTGCAAATCCTCGCGCCTTTGATCGACGATCTCGATCGCGCCTAGATTCTCCGCTTTGCCAGAAGCGTTCAAATCGCCCGCGCTTGCGTCGAGATCGTCCGCGATCGCGGCGATCGAAGCTATCAAAGCGACGAAAACGGTTTTCATCGCGCCTGTTCTTGATTTGTCAAGTTGCAACATCGCTGCAATCTCCTCGTTGTTGTTTTGCAATATAACGATCGCGCCTGCATTACGAAAGAAAGCGACGCGACTAGACGGCGCGACCGTTATATTCGCGGTAATATAACGTAACAAGCTGAAAATGGGCGCTTATTATTTAGCCATTAGCCGATCGCCGCGCTTAAACGCTCAATCGAAGCGCGATCGCGCCGCTTGAAACGCCGCCGTCGGCGAAACGACGAGGTCTGCCGATTTGATTGACTTTGCCAAAGCAAACGGGTTAAACGGTCAATTTCGCGGCGAAAACGCCGTCGATTCCAAGCTCGGCGATTCGCTCGATTTCGTTTGCGTTTGCTATCGCCAGAATTTTAATATCGTATAAATAATGATCGGCTAATTTCTGCAACTTAACGGCTAACTCCGTTTCGGCGATTGCGTACGCGGCTTTCGTGGCGGATAGCAGAATAAATTCGCGCGCGTTTTTAACTATGATTGCCAGCGCAATATCGGCGTTTGCGTAAAACGCCAGATCGCGCTCGTTAAACTCCGCGACAATTAACGATCCTGACGGCGTTTTTTTGATTTCATCAATCGATTTTACAAACGCCGTTTCTTTGTGCGCGTCGATAGCTTTATTAACGCCTATTAAGATCATTGTCCGCCCCCGTTTACCTCCGCGCATTTTTTGGAACAAAAAGTTTTGCCGCGTTTTGTTATCGCTTCGTCCGCCGCGACGTACGCGCCGCATTTGTCGCATTTAATCATCTCCAGCGCGTCGTTTTTCGGCGCTTTTACCGATCTGCGAAAAAACAGAAAATATATCGCGCCCAAAAGCGCGGCGATAAGAATCAGTCTAGACATTTGCGGTTTGCCTCCCGATTAACAGATAGGTCGCGTGCGGCGCGACGACGGTTTTAGCGCCGATCGCAATCGCCTCTTTCGCCGTTTTTTTGCCTTTGTAAAGCAGCAAAATCGATCGATAGCTCATAAACGGTTTGGCGAGTTCCCAGATTGTTTTCGCGTCGCTTACGGCGCGGGAGGCTATCAGATCGTAGGTTTTTATCGGCGCTTGCTCCACGCGCTTATCGACAATCTCCGCGTTGTCAATATGCAAAATCGACGCGGCAAATTGCAAAAACGAAGCGCGTTTATTAAGCGGCTCGACAAGCGTAAAATACGATCGCGGCTTTGCCATAGCCAAAACGAGACCAGGAAAACCCGCGCCGCTGCCTATATCCATGCAATTTGCGAAATTATCCAAAAAACTTAACGGATAAACGCTGTCGAATATATGCTTTTCAATATCGCGTTCCGTTTTCGCGCCGCTAAGATTGTGCGCCTTGTTCCAGTTAAGCAGAATGCGCGAAAATTGATCGCACTTTTGGTAGAACTCCTCTATCATAATAAGACGGTTTGCCAGCAAGCGATCTCTAAGCTCGTCCATCACAGCAGATGTCCGCTTTTTTCTTTCTTGACGCGCAGATAGTTTACGTTATGCGGATTTGCCTCGATAATAAGCGGTTCGCGCTTAACGATCTCTACGCCTTTTAGACTCTCGATTTTATTTGGATTATTGGTGAGCAGCCGTATGCGTTTTAGCCCTAGAAATTTAAGAATATATTCGGCGATCTCGTAACTACGCTCGTCGTCGGCGAAGCCAAGCTGATGATTTGCCTCGATCGTATCCAATCCTTTATCCTGCAGAGCGTAAGCGTTTATTTTGTTGAAAAGCCCGATATTTCTGCCCTCTTGACGCAAATATAAAATCGCGCCGCACCCTTCTTTCGCGATCAACTTCATCGCCATATCAAGCTGTTCGCCGCAGTCGCATTTGCGGCTAAAAAGCGCGTCGCCCGTCAAGCATTCGCTATGCACGCGCACAAGCGGCGCGGGGCAATCAAGCCGTTCGGTGCGAATAAGCAGATGATCCTTGCCGCTTTCTTTGAATACCTGCGCTTTGAACGCGCCGTGTTTGGTCGGCAGGTTGGCGATTTCCGATATTTCTATGTTCATCGCGCGGATTTTAGCGCTTCAGACTGAATTAACAACTTCGCGCTCTATTCGCGCAGCTTCTTTATTTTACGGATAAAGGTTAAAATACTTCAATAAGGAGGCGACATGCTTAGGCGCATTGATCACAAGCTAATGGGACGCGGCAAACACGATTGGCTCGACAGCCATTTTCACTTCTCGTTCGCCGAATACTGCAATCCCGAAAACGTCCAGTTTGGCGCGTTGCGCGTGTTGAACGACGATATGGTCAAAGCGGGAGAGGGTTTTGGATTGCATCCGCATAGAAATATGGAGATCATCTCCTACGTTATCAGCGGCGAATTAACGCACAAAGACACGATGGGCAACGCGCAAACGCTTAGGCGCGGCGAGGCGCAATACATGAGCGCGGGGACGGGCGTGGCGCACAGCGAGATGAACATGGGCGATTCGCCGCTTCGATTTTTGCAGATATGGATTATTCCCGATCAGACGGGTTATAAGCCAAATTACGGCGATTATAAATTCGAGTTTGAAGATCGCAGGGATCGCTGGCTGGCAATCGCATCTTGCGCGGACAACGCGAAAAGCGCCGCGCCGATTAGGATTCATCAAGACATTAACCTTTACGCTTCGATAATAACGCGAGGCGGCGCGATCGATTTTGCGATTGAGCGCGGCAGACAGGCGTATCTGGTTTTGATCGAGGGCGAAGCGCGAATAACGGGCGCTTTAAGCGGCGAGCGCGTAACGCTAGGCGAGCGCGACGCGGCGGAGATCGCGGACGAATCGATTGCGATCGAGGCGTTAAGCGAAGCGCACGCGCTAATAATCGAGATGAAAAAGCCGTGAGCGCGCGGATCGCGAGCGCGTTTTAACGACCTATGATCACAAAAGAGTCGCTGGAAATCTTAAAAAACCGCGTGGATATAGTCGATCTGATCGGATCGTATTTGGAGCTAAAACGATCGGGCGCGACTTACAAGGCGCGTTGCCCGTTTCACGAAGAGCGCACCGCGAGTTTTAACGTTAATCCAAAAGGCTTTTATTACTGCTTTGGCTGCCAAGCTAAAGGCGATATTATCTCCTTTGTTCAGGAGTTTGAGCGGCTAAGTTTCGAGGAGGCGGCGCAAAAGATCGCCGATCAGTACAACGTAACGCTTGAATACGAAAGCGGCGCGCAAATCAAAAAGCGCGATTATCGTCCGCTGGAAGCGCTGAAGGCTTTCTTTGCGCGAGAGCTTGGCAAAAACGACGAAGCGGCGGGATATTTGCGTTCGCGCGGACTTAGCGAGGCTTTGATCGAGCGCTTCGAGATTGGCTACGCGCCCGAAAGCCGCGCCCAACTTGATTTGTTGCGGAGCGAAAAGATACCTTTCGAGGCGGCAAAAGAGGCGGGCGCGCTTGTCGAGGACGAAAACGGCAGGCTTTTCGCGCGTTTTACCAAGCGCGTGATTTTTCCCATTTACGCGCCAAACGGCAAAGTCGCGGGCTTTGGCGGCAGAACGCTGGGCGATCACGCGGCGAAATATATCAACTCGCCGCAAAGCGAGTTTTTCAACAAATCGCGCCTGCTTTACGGATTTCACATCGCCCGCGAGGCAATCCTCAAGCAAAAAAGCGCGATCGTGTGCGAAGGTTATATGGACGCGGTTATGCTTCATCAAGCGGGCTTCACGAACGCAATCGCGACGCTTGGCACGGCGCTAACCGCCGAACATCTGCCGCTGTTAAAACGGCTTGACGATCCGAAAATCATTCTTTCGTACGATTGCGACGCGGCTGGAATCGAAGCGGCGTTCAAAGCCTCGAAACTGCTGGCGGCGCACAACTTCAAAGGCGGCGCGGCGATCATCGAAGGCGGCAAAGATCCCGCCGAATTGATTGCGCGAGGCGGAGCGCAGGCGTTGGCGCGCGCTTACGAAAACGCGAAGCCGTTTGCCAAATTCGCGGCGGAAACAATCGTCGATCGCGCCCCGAACGCGGACGCGGCGTTTAGCGAAGCTCAAGATTTTATCGATACGCTGACGCGATTTGCGGCGGAAGAGGCGGCAAGATACGCGGCGGCGAAACTCGCTATCGATTTTAGGCGCTTTAAGATTCGCGCCAAAGACGCCGCGTCGCCCACGATGCTTAGCGGCAAGCGCGATCTTGGCGAGTTGTCGCTGATTAAAACGCTCTCTTTGGACGCGGAGTTGCACGCAAGCGTTATCGACTATCTGGATTCGGCGCTGTTTTCAAACCACCGCGATCTGTACGCCGCGCTGATAAACGGCGATATAAACGCGCTTCGCCCTTTGCAGAGCGAAGATCGGCTCAAAGCGCTAAACCGCGACGAAACGTTAGCCGCCATAAGACGACTGATGATGATTTTTTGCGAAAAAGAGGCGCGACTTTTGCGAGCCGATCGCCAAACCGAGCGAATGATAGAGGCGCAAAAGGCAATCGTCCGTTTGCGGCGCGGCGAGATAATCGCCTTCAGACGCTTCTAATCCCGCCGCCTCTCTCGCTTTCTAAATTTTTGCAAAGCGATTGCGATTAAATTATAGATTTAAGTTTTGGACGCTATCGTTGCCGCGTTAGTTTTGCTTCGGGTTGAAGCGCGCGCCAACACGGATAACCGTTTGCAAACATCGATCGCGCCAAACGCCGCTCTGGACTGCCGCGATCTGCCGCTTAGCAGATCGTTATATCCCAAACTTGAAAACGCGCTTTTACTATTAAATAAAGACGAAATTTTAGATCTGCGAACCGATCGCGCCAATTTTGAAAGCTGGCGACGCTTCAAAGGGCACACGTCGCAGATCGACTCGCAATCGCCATTTTTGTCATTCCCGCATAGCGCTCGCATAAGCGCAAGGCGCAAAGTAAGGCGGGAATCCAAAAATCCTCCCGCGCGTTCGCATTTCGTTCATCGTCTGCCTTTCCCCGTCATTCCCGCGAAATGCTGGAAAAGTTGGATTTTGCTTTAAGAAGGCATTAGTTAGAATTGCGAGATTTATTTCAATGATTTTGGGCAATATAAATAGGGAGGGTCAAGAAAATGGCGTACGTCAATGAAAGGATGTCCAAAGAGGATTGGAAAGAGTGCGAGCGTATAGTAGCCGCTAGACGTTTTCGGGGGGGAGGGGGCAATCGCAGTTGGACAATAGACAGAGAGAGAAATATCTGGTTTAAGGCATATCAAATATGGACGAGTAGAGAGGATGGCGGCGAGATGTTTACAGAATGGGACTTCTATTGGAAAGGGATTTATGTGCCGGCAGAAACAATGCCCGTTAAAATATGGCTTTCAGACGAAGGCAGGAGTTATGATGGTCATTTAAAGCTATCGAAGATTGAAATCCCAAAAAACGCCCTACAACATAAATCCGAAATCTTAAAAGAGCTAAAAGCGGCTCTCAAGGCTTCTTTTATGGGTCTTGGAATTTACGCCACAAAAATCGCCTGCAAAGTCGACCTTGAATACGAAGGAGCGCTAGTATGACGCTACAAGACGCAAAATCAATAAAAAGCAATCAGATCGCATAAAAACCCGCGCAATTACCTCCCCTTATACCCACGAAAGTTGCTATTCAACATTACGACGATCGCATTGCGTTAATCTAACACAATAGCACAGCGTCATAGCCGCGCCGCTCTCGTCATTCTGCGCGTAGTCGCAGAATCCAAAAAATAACTGCGTGGTCGTTTAAATCATTCGCGCTAACTCAACGTCATTCCCGCGAAGGCAAAAATCCAAAAATTGTGAAGCAATAACAAACGCTTGCGAACGGCGATCTATTTGCGATCGTCTTAAATGCTAGATTCCCGCCTTCGCGCGGAATGACGGAGGACGCAACTCAATTAGGCGTTGGGGCGGGATATTGCGCGTAATAGTTTTTTGCGGTTGCGGGTTTAGCGCCTTAGCGCTAAACCATAAAGCGTTAAGCCCGTTAGGCGCGCGATAATTCGGCGCGAACGATTTTGGCGGCGGCGACCATATTTTCAAGCGAATTATACGCCTCCTCCCAGCCGCGAGTTTTCAGTCCGCAATCGGGATTTACCCATAGCCGTTCTTTTGGAATGTGGAGCAGCGCTTTGCGTAAAAGCTCCGCGATCTCCTCGATTGAAGGCACGCGCGGGCTGTGTATGTCATAAACGCCCGGTCCGACTTCCGACGGATAGTTAAAATCCGCAAAAGCGCTTAGCAACGCCATACCGCTTCGGCTTGATTCGATACTGATCACGTCCGCGTCCATTTTGGCGATCCACTCCAAAATCGAGTTAAATTCGCTGTAACACATGTGCGTGTGAATCTGCGTTTTGTCCTCAACGCCGGAGGCGGCAAGGCGAAACGAGTCGATCGCCCATCGCAGGTATTGTTGCGCGTCGTTCGCGTTTAGCGGCATACCCTCTCGCAACGCCGCTTCGTCGATCTGAATGACCCTAACGCCCGCCTTCTCCAAATCCAGAACCTCGTCGCGGATAGCCAGCGCGATCTGCTTGCAAACCTCGCTTCGCTCCAGATCTTCGCGTACAAAGCTCCAGCATAAAATCGTGATCGGGCCCGTGAGCATGCCTTTCATCGGCTTTTTGGTAAGCGATTGCGCGTAGGTAATCCAATCGATCGTCATCGGCGCTTTGCGATAGACGTCGCCGTAGATTACGGGCGGCTTCACGCACCTGCTGCCGTAGCTTTGCACCCAGCCGTTTTGCGTGAAGCAAAAGCCGCCGAGTTGCTGACCGAAGTATTCGACCATGTCGTTGCGCTCCGATTCTCCGTGCGCGAACACGTCCAACCCAAGTCGCTCCTGCTTTTCGACGCAATCTTGCGTTTCGCGTTTGATAGCGGCGATATATTCCGCCTCGCTCACCTCGCCTTTTTTGTAGGCGAGTCTGACCTTGCGTATAGCCGCCGTTTGCGGAAACGAGCCGATCGTGGTCGTGGGCAGCAACGGCAGATTCAAGACGCTTTGCGCTTCGCGGCGCTTTTCGTACGGCGATCGGCGATTGAGCATATCGGGCGTAACTTTAGCGGCGCGATCGCGCACGGCGGCGTTGTAAATGTCCGCCTCTTTCGCGGCGTTTTCAAACGCGGCTTGATTTGCCGCCAGCGCCGCTTTGTCGCCGCGAACGAAAATATCCCTAAGTTCCGTTATCTCCGCGCATTTTTGCGCGGCGAACGCCATGCGATCTTTGATACTCTTTGGCAACGCGCGCTCTTCGTCCAGATCGACGGGGCAGTGCGCCAGAGAGCAGCTAGAGGCGATCGCCACGCGATCTTCGCCCAGCTTAGAGACGGCTTTTTCGATCAATTTAAGCGCTTTTGAATAATCAGTTTTCCAGATATTGCGCCCGTTTACCAGTCCCAGCGAAAGCGCGGTTTCGTTTGGCAAGGATCTCAAAACGTCGTCTAATTGCGCCTCGCCTCGCGCTAGATCGATATGCAGATAATCGCAACCCGATTGCGCGGCGCGCTCAAGATGATCGCCTAGCGATCCAAAATAGGTCGTTAGCGCGAGTTTGGCTTTGCCTCCAGCGGCGGCTTTAAGCGTCGCGTAAACCTCGCCAAAGCGTTTAGCCGCCCTGCTTGGAAGCGTTTCGGCGCACAAGATAGGCTCTTCGATCTGAACGAGATCGCTTGAATCCGAAAGCGTTTTAATCAGCGCCGCGTAAAACTCAACCAAGCGATCCAGCGTCGAATATTTGTCCGCTTCGCCGATCGATCGCGCAAGCGTAAGGTAGGTAAAAGGCCCTATCAGCGCGGGTTTTGGATTGAATCCCAGCGATTTTGCAAGCCGCGTATCCTCGACGATCGGGTGCGCGTTTGGCGTCCATTGCGCGGAGGCGTTAATTTCGGGCGCGATGTAATGGTAATTTGTGTCAAACCACTTTGTCATCTCCATAGCGGCGATATTGCGCTTCGCGTCGCCCCGCGCCATAGCGAAATAGCGTTCCAGCGCATTGGCGTTTGCGAGCGGCGCAAATCGCGGCGCGATCGCTCCGATCGCAAAGGTCAGATCAAGCGCGCGATCGTAGAGCGAAAAATCGCCCGTAACGACGTAATCAAGCCCCGCGTTTTTCTGAACGCTCCAATGGCGCTTTTTTAACTCGACGCTTTTTTCAAAAAGCGCCTCTTCGGACAACTCGCCTTTCCAGAAAGATTCAAGAGCCTGTTTCAACTCGCGGAATTTCCCAATGCTAGGGAAGCCTAAAATATGCGTTTTCATAAGCGCTCCTTGCGTTTATTTAGAATGTTTTGGTCGCCAAAGCAATCGCCGCTTATCGCCGCTTTGGTTTGCGCGCCTTGATTGCGGCGGCGTTTGCGGTCGCTTAAAGGGCGAGATTTGCCGCCTTCTTTTTTATAGCCGCGAAATTATAGTTATTGAGCGCTTGACGCTCTTTACTCCCGCCGCCAGCCGCGATCGCAAAAAGACCGAAATCCTAAAAGGCGGGTGTCTGAAAACAATCGCGGAAACGACAAAATGGTTTGCGGCGTTTGCGGCGCGGCGGGAGTTAGGCAAACGCGGCAAGCGCGCGATCGTAATCGCCGCGAAAATTCAAGTTAACAAGTTTGCGTTCGTCAAAATCAACGTATTCGATTTGCGCGTTTTTCAAAGCGGCTTTGATAGCGTATTCGCCTTTGGCGATCGCTCTCTCAAAATCGCGCGACAACGATTTCGCGTAGATCGCGCACAACGGGTGAGCGCCGTTCGTATCTCGCGCGATTGCTGCTTTGGCGTCGATCGCCAGCAGTTTTTCAAACTCGTCAAAAAAGGGCGTATCGACGGCGAGCGCAAAAACGCGATCGGTTTTCGCCGCTTTTAACGCCGCTACGATCGCGGCGATTGGCGCATCAAGCGCGATCTCGTCCAAAATCAGCGGCGCTTCAAACGGCAGAAAAGGCGTTTTTAGCGAGAACGAAACGCTTTCAAACAAACCGCAATCAAGCAACCTGCGATATTGGTATTCCGCGAGCGTCGCAAACTTGCCAAATGGCAAAAGCGCTTTGTTCGCGCCCATTCGTTCGGATTTGCCGCCCGCCAGCACGATCGCGCTTACGCCCGCCATTATCGCTTCGTCATTGCGCGATTAAAATCGTTCGCGTAACTAGGGTTTGCCTCGCCAAAGCGTTTAAGGGTTTCGTCGCGCAATTGTATCGGCATATTTTTATGCCCCGCCATCGTGAAAATAATATCCAGCAAACGCTTTGCGTCTTTGCCTGTTTTGCCATTTTTTTTAGGCTCGATTTGGCGATGCGCGATCAGCGCTTCAATAACGTTTTGCAACGCTTCGATCGCGCTATTTTTATCCTGAACGATTCGCTCCATTTCGGCGATTTCCATATTTGCGACGACGATCGGCTTTGGCTTTTTCGGGCGCTTGTTTATGCGAATGATTTGAGATAGCGCGTAGATATTAACCGACAAAAACAATATCGCGCTTAAAATAATCCATATTGAAATTAGCGTTAGTTTAATCACGCCAAAACTTGCTCCAACGTATAAAGCAGATCGCTATCGGGATTAGCTTTTTGCGCCTCGCTGTGAAAAAGCCACTCTAAATAGCCGCGATCGGTTTGCGCGATTTCGTCGAAACTCTTGTCTTTGTGTTTGCCAAAGCGAATCGTTTTAAGCGCGATCGGCTTGCTTGAAAGCTCGATTAACGCAAAAACTCCCTCTTTGGATTTGCCCGCTTTTTCCAGCAGATATTGCGTCAAAAGATACAACACGACGCAATCGCCCGCCGCGTCGTGCGCTCTAACCGACTCGCCAAGCGCCGCGCTAATTTCGTTTTCCATGCGATATAGCCCAAGCGCGTAACGCATATATTGCAACGAATGGCGAGGCAGATCAAGCAAATGGCGCGAAACCCGTAACGTGTCTATCAACGCGCCTTTCCACGCGAAACCTTCAAGCCTGAGCGCCTCAAGATCGAACGGCGCGTTTTGAATGACCAGCACGTTCTCCTCTTTGTTAAACTCGTTAAGCGCGATCGCCGCATCGCAACTCGCAAACGGCGGTTTGTCGTCGACCATTTCGGGCGTGATGTGATGAATCGCCATCGCCTCGAAATCGATCGCGACGGGCGGTTTGCACAGAGAGTTAAACAGCCTAAGCGGTTTTTTGGTTTGCGCGACCAAAAACGCCAATTGGCAGATACGGTTGCTTTCGCCGCCAGTCGTCTCGGTATCCAGCAAAATAAACGCCGCCATTTTTCGCCTTGTTTCAAACCGATCGGCATTAATCGTCGAGACCGGTTTTCTTTCTGTGATAACCGCGAACGATGTAGATAAACACAAGAGCGATCGCGCCCCACGCGATCATATCCGCAACGGTTGTCATTTGGCGATAGTAATATATTCAACCTTTCAGTCGGTAAAAACGCCGCAAAAACGAGAGCAAGCGCATCGCGCTTAAGATGTTGCCCGTTTCTTTCAGTCGCAAAAACGAGAGATTTACCGATTATTATTGGCGTAACTCATAGCGTTAGCCGCGTAAAAGCAGGGTTTTACGTCTCTTGTTTTTTGAACGCCGCCTTCCTTCGCGCCCGCCTCGCGTCATTCCCGCGCCAAAGCGATAGCTTCCGAAGGAAGCGTAATCGCGTAGGAAAGCGGGAATCTAGTATTTAAGACGCTCGCGCTACATTTCTCAAGCGTTTGCATTCGTCGTTATTCAACGCCCCTTTCATCGTCATTCCGCGCGAAGTCGCGGAATCAAAAAATCACGTAGCGACGACAAGCGTCAATCGCGCATTACGCCGCTTGCGCCGCGCTTGCCGCATTTGCGGCTCTTTAAGCTATAATTAAGCGTTTAACGGCTTTAATTTCGTTTTCGAGGCAACCAAATGAAAACGGCGATTATATGGGCGCTTGCAATGTTTTTTGTCTGTTACTTATTGCTAGATCCGAATGTGCTGTTGCGCTATGTTTTATCGCCGTCAAACGCTTGCAGAAGCCATTATTTATCTGAATCGGAATTAGCGACAAATATAGACAAAGCCGATGGGGGCGATAAAAGGGCTGTGCAGGTAATAAACGGATATTATGCTTTTTGTGATAAAGATATAGATAAAATGATATATTTTTATAAGAAATATGAATTTTTGGATCCGTCCGAATTGCCTCATTTCTGGTTAGATGCAAATTCGGAATGGCGCGATAGTAAAAACATCGAGTTTTTAGATATGCCCGACAGTTTAGAGCCTCTCGCGCCGCACGATCGCAACGCGAGAGTATTATTGTATGGTTTATATAACGGCGCCGTTCCATCTCAGGCTTACATACGATTTAAGGACATCCCCAAATCCCTCTATT
>JAISMA010000204.1 GCA_031276985.1 Helicobacteraceae bacterium
CATGTTTCTTACTACGAGGAAGGCAAACAATATATGAACGAGCAGTTGAACGAGCTTAAAAGTTATTCGGTCGGCATTTCGATACACCATATAAAATCATGGTTTGAATTGCGCGAATAACGAGATCGCAAGCGGCATAAATAGCTGTTGTTTGCTTCGCCGATCGATTGAAAATGTTCTTGTCGATCGCAACTCGACCACAACGAAACCCATGAACAATAATCTGTTTCGCGCTATAAAGCTATGCTAAAATCAAACGGGCGATTTATTGCAAAATTAAGGAGATTTTAGCGCATGAAAGTCAACATCGCAAGCGGATGCAATCTTGTCGGATTTCAATTGTCGTTCAACAATGCTTATGGAGAGAAAGAAATTCTAGAATACGTCCAGCGCGAAATTTTACCGCGCGTTAACGCGGAAGAGGTAAAAGATTGGTTGCTAACGTTACATTTGTCTATTTGCGACGGTGATATATTCGGCGCGCTTAAAAGAGGAATATGTTATCCAAAAGATAAGGAAAAAGTAATGTTAATTATTGTTCCGATTCCAGCGCGTTCTTATAAATTCAAATGGGGTTATCCGATAAGAGACAACACGTCGTTTTCTCGCCCTATCGATCCAAAAAAAATCATTACTATTCCTTTTAATCACGAAGATTACGATAACGCAAAATCATTCATAATCGATTGTACTTGTCGGCTATTAAACGAAGTTTTTACGCATGGATATACGATCGCGGGCAAAAAAATAAAATTCACAAAAACGCGCAAAACAAGCTAGATCGCGGCAATCTCGGCGCGGATCGCGTCGATAGCAAAAGCGACTTCGTCGTCGCTTAACGCGGCGTGGCACGGAATGGAAATCTCCGCTTCGTAAAAGGCTTCGGCGTTTGGCAGCGGCGTTTGATTTGGCAGCAAAGATCGGTAAAACGAATGCCGATAAACGGGCTTATAGTGCGTCTGAACGCCAACGCCATTTTCGCGTAACCGCGCAAACAGCCGCGCCTTGTCCGCGCCGCGACGAAGCAAAACGGGATACAGATGACGGCTATGACGCGCTTGCGGCGTTTTAAGCGGCGCGATTTGATCCGCGCAAGCAAAGGCGCGATCGTACATTGCGGCGATTGCATTGCGTCTTGCGATTGTCGCGTCAAGTTTTTTCAGTTGCGAAAGACCAAGCGCGCAGTTAATATCGCTGATTCTGTAGTTGAAGCCAAGCGCGATCATATCCTGCTCCCACAACTCGCCGCGCTTGATTCCGTGCGATCGCAAAAGCCGAAGCCGCCGCGCCGTTTCCGCGTTGTCGGTTACGACCGCGCCGCCTTCGCCCGTCGTGATCGGCTTAACGGGGTGAAAGCTGAAAACGCCCATCGCGCCAAACGTCCCCGCGCTTTTGCCCGCCGCGTCAAAACTGCCGAGCGCGTGCGCCGCGTCCTCGATTACGATCAGATTGCGCCGCGCCGCAATCGCGTTTATCGCCTCCATATCGCACAGGCTTCCCGCGTAATGCACGGGCGCGATCGCCTTTGTTTTGGGCGTGATCAACGCCTCGATCGATCGCCAATCGATCAAGCCGCTTTCAAACTCGACGTCCGCGAAAACCGCCTTCGCGCCGCAATAAAGCGCGGCGTTTGCCGTCGCCGCAAAGGTAATCGCTGGAACGATCACTTCGTCGCCCGCGCCAAGATTGGCGCACAAATAGGCGATATGCAAAGCGGACGTGGCGTTAGAAACCGCGACGGCATATTTCGCGCCCGTATATTCGCATAGCGCGCGCTCAAAGGCTTCGATTGTCGCGCCTTGCGTCAAAACGCCGCTTCTTAGCGCGGCGCAAACCGCCGCAATATCGCTTTCGTCGATTATTTGCGAGCTGTAACGATCTAAATTCATCGCGCGATTTTAGCGTTTTTAGCGTTTTCGGCGCAAAATTGTCGGCTATAACTTGAATTGCTCTCTTGCGTTTTTAGTCGCGCAATAGTTTTTCTTGCGCCAAAATCTGCAACGCTGTACATTCGCCTAATTCGCATGCTTTTCGCGCGTCTTTTGTGGCGTTTTTTAGATCATTCAAAAAAGCATAAGCGACAGCGCGATTGTTGTAAGCCGTTGCGTATTTCGGATCGATCTTAATCGCTTGCGTGAAATCTGCAATAGCTTTGCCGTAATCGCCTAATTTGCCGTAAGCAATTCCGCGATTGTTGTAAGCCTGCGCTGAATTCGGATCGATCTTGATCGCTTGCGTGTATTGCTTAATCGCTTCTTGCAAATTGCCTTGCTCGTATGTTGCTACGCCCCGATCAAACGCTTCTTTTGCGGCGCTATTTGCGCCAAAAGCAAAAGCCGACGTTAAGCGAAGAGCGATTAACGTTTTTGCGGCTACCACAAACTTATACAGCGTTTTCATAACGTCCTCCCGCGTGTGATTGATTGCGCTAAGTTAGAATTGCGAGTTGCGAGAAAACAAAAAACTAGCGGACTACCGAGAGAGAGAGAGAGAGAGAGAGAGAGAGAGAGAGAAACTGAAGCCTTCGGCTTCAGAAAAAACGCTTTGCGAAACTAATTCGGCTTGCGTCGTCATTGCTTAACCCCCGCTTAATTTCAGATTCAAATCGTACCAATCTTTCGCATAAATTCAAGATATTTGCCCGATCGCCGCGTCCGTTTTATGCGATCGCGCAATTTCAACGCAACCCCAAACGCCAACCCCAAACGCCAACGCGCAAAAACAAAAAGCGTATAATTTCGCCGATAACGGGCGCGACTCCGCCGCGTCGTTTTACGGACGAATGTCGTCGTAAAACGATTATGACGTTTAGGCGGTTTTGCTCGAAAAAAACCGCTAAAGGACGTCAAATGCGGGGAGCGCGATAGCGTGAAGGAAAAGTGGATCGATCGGCGACTATACGCTTTGGCGCGGCTTGTCGTCGCTTATCCTTATTTGACGATTGTCGCGTCGATTGCGTTTTGCGCTCTGTTCGGTTTGCACGTCGCAAAGTTGCGGTTCGACGCAAGCGCGGAGGGTTTGCTGCTCTCAAACGATCCAAAAATGGTCGCGTATAACGACTTTCTGGATCGTTACGGCAGAGACGAAATGATTATTGTCGCCGTTCAAGCCGACGATATTTTTTCGCCCGCGCCAATCGCAAAGATAAAACGACTGCAAGAGCGCATAGAGAGCGAAACGCCGTATCTCGCGCGCGCGGAGAGTATCGTTACGGCGCGAGATACGAGAGGCGAAGGCGATACGCTGATCGCGGGCGAATTGTTTGACTCAAATCCTCAAACTCCCGAAGCGTTCGCGGCGCTCAAAGCCAAAGCGCTCAAAAACGAATCTTACGTCAATCGCCTTATCAACGAGGACGCGACTATCGCGGCGATTATCGTTCGCACCTTAAGTCGCGTGGGTAAAGCGGCGGACGATATGGACGCGTTTTCGCAAGAGCCAAGCGAAACCAAAGCGCTTAGCGATCGGCAAAATAACGAGATTGTCGCCGCGATTCAATCGATTGTCGATAGCGAGCAAAGCGAGATCGCGTCGCTTACTATGCTTGGTTCGCCCGTGATTTCCGATCGACTCAAGCGTCAAATGGAAAGCGACGTAGAGCTATTTCTTAAACTGCTTGTCGCGGCGATCGTCGTTATGCTTTTCGCGTTTTTTCGCCGTTTAAGCGCGGCGATCTATCCGATTATCGTCGTCGGTTTAAGCCTGTTTGCCATGATTGGTTTGCTTGTGTGGCTGGATATTCCGCTAAAACTGCCCACGCAGGTTATGCCCACGCTTTTGCTGGCGATTGGCATTAGCGCGTGCGTGCATTTGCAGGCGATCTTTTACCGCGCTTTCGACGAGATTGGCGATCGCAAAGCCGCCGCGCTCAAAGCCGCCGAAGACTGCTTTTTTCCGATTGTTATGACTTCGCTGACGACGATTGCCGGCGTCGGATCGTTCGTAACCGCGAAGATTGATCCGTTCGTGGATTTGGGGATTTTCGCGCCGTTTGGCATTGCGGTCGCCACCGCGTTAACGCTTACTATGTTGCCGGCTTTATTGGTTATAACGCCAATCAAGCGACGCGCGGTTTCGGAACGCTCGGCTCTAATCGATCGCTTTCTTATCAAAACAAGCGATTTAAGCGCGCGTCATCCCATAAAGATTGTCGCGCTGTTCGCCGCGTTGTTTGTCGCGTCGATTGCGCTTTTGACGCAAGCGCGGTTAAGCCACTATATGTTGGGCTGGCTTCCGGAAAACAGCGATATTCGTCAAGCTACCGAAATGTTCGACGACAAAATGCGCGGGACGATTATCGTCGAGACGTTGATTGATTTTGGCGAGGCGGACGCGCTGTACGATCCAAACGTTATGCGCGCTTTGGACGCGGCGATTGCAAAAGCAAGCGACGTTCGACTGATTGGAAAAGCGCTTGGAACGCCAACGATTGTTAAAGAGATCAACCGAGCTTTGAATGAAAACGACGACGCTTTTTACGCCATTCCCGATTCGAGAGGCGCAATCGCCGAAGAGCTGTTGCTGTTTAGCTCCACAGGCAGCGCCGATCTAAGCGAAACGGCAAGTTACGACTATTCTCAAGCGCGAATCACGCACAAAACGCCTTTTTTGGACGCGATCGAGGGCGCGAAAGTTCTCGACGAGTTAGCCGCGATCTACAAAGACGCGTTTCCAAACGCCAAAGTGGAGATCACGGGCTTAATGGCGTTGATCTGTCGCGCTTTAAGCGCCGCCGTAGAGTCTACCGCTATCAGCTACGCGGCGGCGATCGTAATAATTACGGCGATGATGTTTCTTTCTTTTAGCAACTTGAAGTTGGGGCTTTTTTCGATGATTCCGAATATAACGCCTATCACAATCGGCATGGCGTTTATGGTTTTGGCGGGCGTGCCGTTTGATATGTTCGTGATGTTGGTGGGTTCGATCGTATTGGGGTTGGTTGTGGATGATACAATCCACTTCGTTCACAATTTCAAACGTTTTTATTTGGAGCGTCAAAACGCCGCCGAGGCGATCCAAAAAACGTTTCTTAGCGCCGGACGCGCTTTGACGATCACGACCGTTGTACTTACGGTTGGATTTAGCGTGTATTTATTCGCGTTTATGCAGAATATCGTCAATTTTGGATTGATTGCCGGCGTCTGCATTATGTTGGCGTGGTTTGCGGATTTTCTGCTTACGCCGTCGCTGTTAATTTTATGGATAAGGAATAGAAAATGCGCGTTTTAACCGCGTTTGCTCTCTTGCTGGCGTTTGCGTTTGGCAACGAAGCGTACGAGATTATGAAAAAAGTCGACGAGCGCGACAAAGGCAATATGATGAGCGCCCGCATGAGAATGATTTTGATCGACGGCTCAAACAAAAGCCGAGAGCGCCTAATGTGGCAGTTTAGAAAAACAGACGGCGATCTGACAAAAAAGTCGATCTTTTTCGTCGAGCCCGCGGATGTAAAAAGCACGGGGTTTCTCACGTTTGATCGCAAAGAGGGCGACGACGATCAGTGGCTTTATCTGCCTTCTTTGAAAAAGACAAAGCGCATTGCCAGCTCCGATCAAAGCGGCAGTTTTATGGGATCGGACTTTAGTTATAACGATCTAAACGATCGCAATTTGAACGATTACGATTACGTTTTGCAAGGCGAGCGCGCGATTGACGGCGCGTCGTGTTGGATAATCGAATCCACGCCGAAAAACGAAAAGGTGATCAAAACGACGGGATACGTCAAAATGATCAGCGCCGTTCGTAAGGACAATTACGTCATTGCGCGCGCCGTTAATTACGAAGAGACAAAAGGCAGAGTAAAATTTTTGGAGGTTTCAAAGTTAAAACTAATCGACGGAATCTGGCAACCAATGGAGATGCGCATGACGCTTAGGCGCGAAAACGTCGTCGCGCATTCCACCGTTTTGGTTTTCGACGAGGTTCGCTTCAACCAAAAACTCGACGGCGATCTATTCACGCTTAGAGGCATAGAACGCGGGCTATGAAGCGCTTAACGTTTGTTTTCGGCGTTTTTGTTTCGACGCTTTTTGGCGTTGAAATTTACGACGTCGATCTGTGCGCGCCCGCGTTTAGCTCGTGGAATAACAAGCGAAGCGAAGGAGGCGTTTTGAATTTGGGCGGATCGGCGGCGGTTAGAGGCGCGTATCAATTTGACGATTCTAACGCGCCCGATTCGTATCGTCAATTGCAGCTTAGAGGAACGTTTGAAGCGCGGTGCGTAAATGAAAACGGTTTTTTCAAAATATCCGCCGACGTGTTGCGAGAAGGCGCGAAAAACGCCGCCGCGAGGAGCGACGCGGAACTTAGCGAGGCGTATTTTCAGGCGCGATTAGGCGCGGCGGACGCAAAGATCGGACGACAGATTACGACCTGGGGCAAGAGCGATCTGCTGCGCGTAACCGACGCGCTCAATCCGTTAGACGTTCAAGAACCCGCGATGAGCGATATTGGCGATCAGCGGCTTGGAGTAATTATGGCGCGGCTGGATTACTATATCGACGATTGGAGTTTGCAGGCGATCGCCATTCCCGAAGCGAGATTTAGCAAACGTCCGCGCGCGCCTAGCGAGTTTGCGCCGTTCAAGTTTCCAGACGCCAACAAACCCAAAGGCATGCAGGGCGCTTTTGCCGCGATAGGCGTTTTTGAAAGCTGGGATCTCTCGCTTTACGCCGCTTCGCTCTATCTCGACGAATTTGGAAATCATGACAGAGCGACTATGGCGGGCGCGGCGACGGCGGTTGCGATCGGAGATTTTTTGATCAAAGGCGAAACGGCGCTTTGGCGGGCGGGCAAAAGCGACTATTCGCGCTTTGATTTAATGGCGGGCGCGGATTATTCGGGCATTCGAGATTCGACAATTTCGATCGAGGCGATGACGCGCGTTTTGGAAGACGGCAACGAGGAGACTTTCGCGGCGCGTATTCAGCGCGATCTTTTCAATATGAGGCTTAATCTATCCGCGACGGCGGCGCTTACCTTGTCGGACGGCAAAAACGGAGGCGCGGCGCGGTTTCAAGGCGATTATGAAATAGCGAACGATTATATGCTTACGATTGGCTTTGTCGCTTATTACGGAGATTTGCAACCATATAAAAACTTTGAGCGAAACGATCGCGTATTTACGCGGCTAAAAGTTAGCTTCTAACGCCCTTATTTGTCGACATAACCTGACTTTTAGTTTTTGCCAAAATCTAAAAAGGCGATTGCGGATCAATCGTTATACGCAAGCGAATAAAAATCTTCTCGTCGTAAAACCTTACCGCGCAAGTTTCGTTTCCCGCGCCTTCCCAAATCTTCTCAAAAAATAATTTCGCCTCGCCGCTTTCTTTGGACGCCCGTTTGCACTGGAATGGCGTTAAGCCCACGCAATAGATCGTAATCGATCGCGGTTTTCGTTTTTAGCGTTTGCGATTGTTTAATCATTGTTTTGTTCTCTTTCGTTTAGCCGTCATAACATGTTCTAATCGCGATCGCTACAACAATCAACGATTTGATCGCAATTTAATTATCGCTTTGCGACATTTGAATACCCGCATGCGCGGGTATGACGAGAGGCGGGCGCGACGAGAGTAAAGCGGTTAGTCGACCGCGATTTTGTCGCGGAGATTTAGCGCGATCTTTTTTCGCTCGTCCTGTCCCTCAAAAATGACGACAACGCGATCGCCTTCTTTGAAATGATCGCTTAATTTCGCAATCCGCTTTCCATTCGCGCCCGCTTTGGAGATATGAACTAATCCTTGCGATCCGTCCGGTAGCTCCACAAACAAGCCGAAATCGACGATTTTGACGATTACGCCTTCCAGCTCTTGGTTGATCGCGTATTGACTTGGCGCGTTGGTTCGCGCCGAAGCGCCGCCTCCGCCAAACGGACGTTTCGCGCTTTCTTCGGCAATCCGACATATTTCGTTGCGCGCCTCAATTGCGCTGAGCGCGTCCGCGCCGCGCACTTTTACGCCGCCGCCGTCCTTGTCGAGATCGATCTTTACGCCGTACTTTTCGCATAACTCCGTGATTACCGCGCCGCCCTTGCCGATAATCGCGCCGATTGCTTTTGGATCGACGTTAAAACTTTCAAATCCCGGCAGAGCGGATTTATTAACGACGATCTCGTCGCACGCGCTTTGCATCTTTTCAAGAATGCTTAACCGCGCTACGCGGGCGCGTTCCAGCGCTTCGGCGAGCAGGCTTAGCGGCAGACCGCCCAATTTTATATCCATTTGCAACGCGCTTACGCCGTCTTGCGTCCCCGCAACTTTGAAATCCATATCGCCGTCGTGATCTTCCAAACCCGTAATGTCGGTCAAAATTTTATGGCGTTCGCCTTCGGTCATAAGACCCATAGCCACGCCCGCGACGAGTTTTTGAAGCGGCACAGCCGCCGCTTTAAGCGCCATCGACGCTCCGCACACGGTCGCCATCGACGAGCTGCCGTTGCTTTCCAATATCTCGCTGACGACGCGGATCGCGTTTTCGTAATCGGGGCTAATCTGGCATTCGATAGCGCGTTTGGCGAGGTTGCCGTGTCCTAGTTCGCGTCTGCCCGGCGCGCCGATTCGCTTCGTTTCGCCCACGCTAAAGCCCGGAAAATTGTAATGCAACATAAACTTTTCGTAAGAGTGCGTTTTGTCCGTTAATCGCTCCAGCCCCTGCCGATCGGAATCGCCGCCAAGCGTTACGATCGCCAGCGCCTGCGTTTGCCCTCTGGTAAATAACGCGCTGCCGTGCGCTTTTGGCAACAGATTGGTTTCGATTAAAATCGGGCGGATTTCGTCCAAAGCGCGTCCGTCGGCGCGGCGATCTTCGTCCATAACGATTTTGCGCGACATAAAGCGTTTTCGCGCCTCGACCGCAAGCTCCACGCTTCGCAAATCGTCCGTTTCCAGCGACTGCGCGGCTTGCTTTACGATCTCTTTCAACGCGCCGCCGCGCTCGCTTTTGGACATGCAAACAAGCGCCTCTTTGATCGCGCCGTCGTAACGCGCGGCGACATGCGCGGCGATCGCCTCGTCGATCAGATCGCTTTTTAGCGCGAAACGTTTGGTCTCTTTCGCCGCGAACGCAAACGCCTCGTCGTATATTTTCGCGGCTTTGGCGACGTTTTCTTGCGCCAGCGCGATCGCTTCCAACAGCTTATCTTCGGGCAATTCAGCCTCGCAAACCTTCAGCGAGTTTGCCCACATAGCGCGCATTTCAATCATGAGCAACTCGTCGGCGCTACCGCAAACAAACAGATCGAGCGTACTTTTTTCCATATCCGAAAGCGTCGGATTGACGACGAAATGATCGTCTATGCGCCCGATTCTAACCGCGCTAATCGCCTTCCTAGCGGGCAAAGAGCTTACAAACAGCGCCGCGCTTGCCGCCAAAACCGCCAAACGCTGCAAGTCGGCGTCGCTGTCGCAACTTAACACCGTAACAACGATCAAAATCGGCGTGGTAAGCCCTTTGGGAAAGAGCGGGCGCAAAGCGCGATCGATAATGCGCGACGTGAGCGTTTCAAAGTCGCTTAATTTGCTTTCGCGCTTGAGAAAGCCGCCCGGAAACTTGCCCGCCGCGTAGGTTTTCTCGATATATTGCACGGTAAGCGGCAGGAAATCGTCGTCGCTTTCTTCGGCTTCCTCGTAGGTAACGGCGGCTAAAAGGACGTTCGCGCCCTCTCTAAACCAGACCGCGCCGTCGGCTTGATTGGCGTATTTGCCAAATTCGAATCTCTCTTGCGCTTTGATAGGCGCGACGCTTACGATTTTCTCGTTCATAAATCTCCTTTTGGTTTCTCCGTTTTGATTTCGGTTTTTTCGCGATCAAGCGCGCCGATGAGCGCCGCGGCGTTGACGCTTTCAAGCGTTTTGTAATAGCTTTTGGCTTCGACGTAATGCGGCATACGGTGCGGCAGATAAGCGTCGTCGATCAAGCTGTAAAGCTCCAGCGCCAAATTTTCAGGAATTACGGGCAACGCAACGGCGACTTTTGCGGGATTCATCGCGAAGATCGTTTTGAGCGAAACCATTAAAGTCAGCCCCGTATCCGCGCCTTCGTCTACTAGCAGAACGTTTTTGCCCGCCATATTTCTTAGCGGCGCGCCTTTGCGATATTTGTATAAGTAGCCCAAAATCTTTTCGTCGTGTTTGCGTTTGGCTTCGCCGTAAATATAATCCACGCTAATATCAAACGCATCCGCCAGAAAATGATTGATTACGATCTCTTCTGTTTCGCTCACCACCGAGATCCAGCAATCTTTGTTGATTGGCGAACAGATCGGCTCGGTGAAAATGTACTCCAAAACGCCGCCGATCGCTTTGGATATATCGCACGCGATCTGCGCTCCTTGCTCGCTCATAGCAAGTACTTCCCATTTCTCTTTTTTCATCTGTTGCGCGGGCATAATCGCAAGCAGTTTTTGAGCGGCTTCGGCGCGGTTTTCAAACAGGATCATTTAGCCAATCCCGCCGCTCCCGAACTAAGCAGCAGATATTTCAAATCGTCGTCGATAAAATGTACGCCCGCGCCCGCGAAAAAGTTGTCCGCGTCCGAATTGAGAAAGTTATCGTAACCGCCGTACAGCGCGATAAATTTCCACGGCAGATAACGGGCGGTAAATCGTAAATGCGCGTTAGAGCCGCGAATGTCGTTAACCGCGTTAAAATCATAGGCTTCCAAAGAGAGCTTGAGGCGATCGTCGTCGCTGAAATAATCCACGCCAACGCCGCCTGTATCGCGTATCAATCCGCCGCGAAACAGCCAGTTGTTGTAGCGTTTGCCTAGCTGCGCGTTGATCAAATTTTCGCTTTCGTCGCTGTGGAGTTTGGGCAAAATCGCCTTGCCTGATTTATCGAGGCGATCGATGATCGGCGCGGCGGTTATGCCTATCATATAGTAGTTTGTGGGATTTGGCAGATAGGCGACCGACAACTCGGATTCGCCGAAACGATCGCCGAACATTCTCGCGTGCCCTAAATCGATCTGCAACTCGGCTTTATCGACTTTGCCTAGCATATCGTCGACGTTTTCAAGCGTTCCAACGCCTTTGTCAAAGAAGTTTTTCACGCTTCCAATCGTTACGCCAAGCGACGTGGCGTTATCCTCGCTTTCGCCGACAAGCGCGAGTAAGTTATCTTCGAGATTGGAGAATTTTTGGAGAATTTCGGGCAGTTTGGCGTTTATGTCCTTGCCCGTTTGCCGAAACTCGGCGCTAAGATCGTCGATTTGCGCCATAATTTTTGGCAGGGTTTCGTTGATCGTTTTGCCCGCGATTCTAAACTCTTCGCCCGCCGCGCCTAACTTTTCGCCCATAGTTTTCAGCGAAAGGATCGCGTCTTTAAGAGAGGCTCTGGTCTCCTCGTCAAACGTTTCGTTTAGCCCTTCCATAAAATGTTTGACCTCGTCCACCGCCTCTTCGATCGAGGCGTGGCGTTTGTATTTTTCAATGCGATCGCCATCTTGCAACAGCCGATCGGAATCGCCGTACAGAATGTTGATCGCGTTGCCGCCAAGCAAGGATTCTTGCGCGATGACCATAACGGAATCGGACGATATTTTATGCTCGTCGAAAATAAAAAGCGTCAGCGTTACCTTGCCGCGATCTACTTGCATCGCCTCCAAATATCCCGCTTCAACGCCTTGAACCCTCACCGCGCTGTTTAGCTCCAATCCCGTCGCGCTTGGAACTTCGGCGATCAGGCGATAGCCGTCGCGCCCGAAATTCGCCACGCCGGCGACTCTTGTGGATAACGCTATAAGCGCGGCGATCCCGATTATGACAAATAAACCGACTTTCGCTTCAGGTCGCATTATGTTCTTTCGTTTGCGTAAAGCTGTTGGCTAACTTCGCCGAAAGGGACTAAAATAAGCCGAAAGTAGATTATATCGTTAATTCTTGACGAACTGCCGCGCGATCCGATATTGTACGGCGTAATCGTCCTTTCAAAACTTAGCTCGCTTTGCCAGCAGCCGCTTTTGTGGTTAAGCGCCGCGATCCAGCCGCGATCTTGTTTTTCTAGCAGATCGCGCTCGTATCGTCCCAAAATTTTATCGTTTGCGCTTAGTTTGTAGCCGATCGAGGCTTGCAGATAGCGTTTGTCGACCTTTTTGCCGCTCGTATTTTCGTACAGATGCGTCAGCGCGTAATCAAAATCGCCAAACGCGCCGCTAAAATCCGTCGACGAAGAGACGATCGCGTTGAAATCGTGCGAATAAAGAAGTTTGTTTTTCAGCGTATGACCAAAAAAATTAAGCGACAATTCGTTTTGCAGATCGTACCACGTCGCGTTATCTTCTAGCGATACCGTTTGCTTGGCGCGGTGCGTTAAAAACGCCGATCCTTTTTTGTCGTATAAAAATTGCGTAAGCGCGAACGAAGCGGTTTGAACGCCGCTTTGATCCGATCCCATATCGGTGAAATCCCAATCGAAATCGCCTTTTACGTCGCGGTAAAGCGGATCTGAAAACGACGCGCTAACGCCTATCGCGTGAAAATTATCGCCGTAAGGTTTAGCCAGAAGCGTCGATAAACCAAGCGTAAGCGTTTGGCTGTTTTCCGTACCGTTTTTTAGCTTAGTTCCAATCTGATCTTGATAGCGGATTTGATATAGCGACGTATCCAATTTGGCGTCAAACAACAGATAATCGTTAAACAGCGGCAGATGATAGCTAATCGGAACGCCGATCGCGTAATCTTGCGCCTTGCTTCCTACTTTTCGCGTGAGGTTTCGCGCCTTCGCGTCCGCGCTAAAAAGCAGATTGTCCAAAAAAAGCGATCGGGTGAATAAATGTCCGCGCGCTTCGGGCAAAATCTGCGCCAAAGCGTCGTTTTTTAGCGGATTTTTATAATCTTTGAAATAGCGCGAATATACGCCCAAATACGCCTCGTCGCTTTTAATAAAATAATCGACTTTATTGGTTATTAAAGCGCTAATTTCCCGATTTAATTTGCGGTTTTCCAGCGAGTGCAAATCGATATATTCTATGTCGCTGTAGTCTTGATAATCGATCAACAAACCCTCTTGCGCGTTGGACGAAGGCGAGGTAAAAATCCGCGATCGCTCGTAAATAAGATCGCCGCCTTGTTTAATCTCTTTTTCGTCGCTATATTTATTTAGATACGCCTCGTTATTTTTGAATCTGCCTAGATTGATCGCGCCTCTTGAATACGGCGAATCCACCCAGCGAAAATATAGCCCCAAACCGTCGCCTCTGTCGTAGCGAAGCTGATCCCAAAACTCCAGATCCCACCAATCGTTCGGCGCTAAATAAAACGGTAGCTCAAAACGCGCTCCGTCGTCTTTGGAGCTTCCAAAACGCGGAAACAAAAAACCGCTGTGGCGTTTATCGTCCGTGTAATAGCCAAAAAACGGCATATAAAAAACGGGAACGCGCCCCGCGTAAAAAAAGGCGTTGCGAAGCTCCACCCACTGCTTTTCCTGATCGTGTTTAGCTTCGCCGAAGCGAAACGACCAATCGGGACTCGACGGCGCGCAACCGGAGACGCTTCCTTGTTTGATGATTGATATATTGCCCTCGACGATCGCCTCGTTTCCCGCAAGCCAAAGCGGGCTTTTGTTGGATATGGTGAAAAAGTGATCGACCAGTCCGCTACGGCTGTCCGCGCTGCGCAATTTCAGATAATCGGCTAACATCAAATCACCGCCGACTCTCGAAAAATAGACGTTGCCAAACAGCTCCGCCTCGCCGGTGTCTTGGCAGTAGATTAGCCGATCGGCGCGCATATAAGCGCCGTCTTCGCCGCGTAGCGAAACGTCGCCTTCGGCGATAGTAACGTTGTTTTCGCTCTCGACGCTCGCGGCTATTAGCTCAAATCGGTTTTCGGCGACAAGAGCGCCGCAAACGCACAACAAGAGCCAAAGCGCTCTATGCATCGATTACGATTACGCGCGAAAACTTATCGTGCCAAGTTTGGCGCAACGGATCGACAAACGCCCACGCGAAGCCTAACGCCATGCATAGATCGCTGACGACTCGCGCCAAAGCTCTAATCAACGCGACGTAAAACGACGGCTTTCCAAAACCGCCAATCTCTATAACGACTATTCTTTGCCACATTTTGCCGAGAGTCGCGCCGTACATAGCGACGAAAACCGCGTGATAGATCGTGTGAAACAGCGCGATCCAAGCAAGGTGCGCGTTGATAACCGCTATTTGCGCCAGCGCGTTATCGGCGGCGTTAATCGGCTCCCACAGCGCCGCGAAAACCGTCGCGAAAATTAACGCTTCGTCAAGCAGATACGCCTTGATTCGCTTGGAATAAGAGGCGATCGTTAGCTCTTCGCGCGCCAAATCTTGCTCTATTTCGCCCATTATCTTAACGCCTGATAAGCAATATCGGTTCTATACTGCATGCCGTCGAAACTTATCTTGCCGATAAGATCGTAAGCCGCGTCCCGCGCCGATTTAATATCGTCGCCAAGCCCCATAGCGACCAAAACGCGCCCGCCGCTCGCAAGCAGTTCGCCGTTTGCGCCTTTGGTTACGCCCGCGTAGAGAATATGCGCGTTTTCGCTCTCCGCGCCGTCCGCTATCGTAATCGGCGCGGGATCGCTTGATTTGTACGGATAGTTTTTTGATGCGATTGCCACGCCGACCGCTTTTTTGTCGCTAAAACGCGGCTTTGCCTCGCTTAGTTTGCCGATTGCGGCGTTATAAAACAGATCGATCGCGCTTGAATCAAGCAACGCCATAAGCGCCTCGCATTCGGGATCGCCAAAACGGACGTTAAACTCCAGCGCGTAAGGCTCGCCGCCAACTACCATAATTCCGCAAAACAAAACGCCCGTAAACGGCATGCCTTCGGCTCTTGCCGCGTCGATTGTGGGTTTGACGATTCGCGTTTTGATCTTTTCCATTAGATCGTTTGTAGCCAGCGGCGCGGGAGCGTACGCGCCCATGCCGCCCGTGTTTGGACCCAAATCGCCCGTTAAAAGCCGCTTGTGATCTTGGCAGGCGGGCAAAACGATGAAATTAACGCCGTCGCTAATAGCGAAAACGGACAGCTCGAAGCCGTCCAAAAACTCCTCGATCACAACGCGATCTCCCGCGTTTCCAAAACTATCGCCGCTTAACATACCGCTTGCCGCCTCAAGCGCCTCTTTGGCGCTTTGCGCGATAATCACGCCTTTGCCCGCGCAAAGCCCGTCGGCTTTGACCACGATCGGAGGCGAAAGCTCGTCTATAAATCGTTTAACTTCGTTCAAATCGCTTGTTTCTATATATTTTGCGGTTGGGATTTTGTGCTTTGCGATGAAATTTTTCATAAAGGCTTTTGAGCTTTCCAGCCGCGCCGCCGCTTTGGAAGGTCCGAAAACGGCTAGGTTTTTGGCGCGAAAAACATCGACGATCCCTTGCGCTAAAGGCTCTTCGCCGCCCACGATTGTTAGCTTAACGTCGCGCTCAATCGCAAAATCGGCTAACGCCTCAAAATCCGCAATCGCTATATTAACGCCTAATTTTTCGCTCGCGCCGTTGCCGGGCGCAAAGTAAAGCCGTTCGCAGTTTTTGTCGGCTTTTAGAGCGCGTCCAATCGCGTATTCGCGCGCGCCGCTTCCAATAATCAACGCATTCATCGGCGTATCCGTGTAAGATTAAAAACCGAACGGGCGTTCACGCCATCATCTTTTGGTCGCGAGTCAGAAAGAGAAGAAGCCGTTTGACTTTTTAGGGGCAAGTCCTAAAAGGTTATGCCGCGCACCAAGCCAAAACGCGAGTTCTTTATAACGCGCAACTATGTTCGACCCAAATAGGTAGCGGGTAGCGCTCCGTTCAGCGGCGCTATTATAACTTATCGCGCTAAAGCGGCAAAAGCGACGGCGGCGTCAATATCCGTTTGCGGACTGATCGCGCAAGGCGCGAAAGGCTTTAGCGCTTTTGCCGCGCTTTTGCCTAGCGCGATTGCTCTCCAGCCGCTTTGCCACGCCGTTTGCGCGAAGAAACTTTTCACGACGCTAGGCGAGGTAAAGACAATCGCCGCGTCGTTTGGAA
>JAISMA010000172.1 GCA_031276985.1 Helicobacteraceae bacterium
GCCACGCTCACGCCGTCTTTGGTTATGTGCGGCGCGCCGAAACTTTTTTGAATCAAAACGTTGCGTCCTTTTGGACCCATCGTAACCCTTACGGCGTCGGAAAGGACTTTTACGCCCTCGTAGAGCTTATGTCTCGCGTCGTCGGAAAAGAAAATCTCTTTTGTTGCCATCGTTTATCCTTTGCGTTTATTTACGAACGCCTAAAACGTCGTCGTTCTTTTCGCTGTTGTTCAACACAACGTAATCTTTACCGTCGATCTTGATCTCGGTACCCGCGTACTTGCCGAAAACGACTACATCGCCAACGGCGATTTCGCCTTTTTCTTTGATCGCTTTGCTGATCGCCACGACTTTGCCGTCGAGCGGTTTTTCCTTCGCGTTATCGGGAATGATGATGCCCGATGCGGTTTTGGTCGGCTCTTCGCTTCTTTCTACGAGAATGCGATAGCCAAGAGGCGTGAATAGCATTGATTCCTCCTAACGAGTGTTTTTGAAGTTGTGATTTTAGCGCTCTAAATCTTAGAATGCTAAAAGCATTATACAACATTTAGTCTCTCATTGTCAAGTATTTTTCGCCAACTTCTAGCAAACGCGCATAAAATCGCGGTTTAAGGGACGATCTGGGCTATAATTGCGCCTATGATAAAAAGGGTGTCAATCAAGGACGCGCTAAGTTTCAAAAACGTCGTTTTAGAGCCTCATATCGGGCTGAACGTCTTTTCTGGTCCAAGCGGAGCGGGCAAATCGATACTAATGGACGCGATCTTGTCGCTGTTTGGGCTAAAGGAGAGCGAGGCGGCGCAAGCCGAAGCGGTCGTTACGGGAATCAAAGCGCCGATCGACGCGCCGATCGCAATCGACGGCGACGAGATCGTCGTTAGATTGATCAAAAAAGAGAAAGTCAGATTTTTTATCAACGACGCGCAGATTGGAAAAAGCGCGTTAAAAACGCTGTTTGAAAGCGCGGCAAGACGCTTAAACCAAAAAGAAACTTCGGATATTTCCTCTATTAACATGCTTTCGCTGCTTGATTTGATTGCGCGAAACGATCAAACGCGCTCCGAATTCGCGCTGGCTTACGACGCGCTTAACGCGAAAATCGCCGAGCTTGAGGATTTGAAAAAACGGGATTCAAACGCGAGAGAACTAATGGAATCGGCTAGATTTGAGCTGGAAAAAATCGTGTCAATCGCGCCGAAAGAGGGCGAATACGAGCGGCTTTTGGAGCTAAAAAAACAGCTCTCCAAAAAAGCAAAGATCGCCGAAATCCTCCAAAAAGCGCGAGAATTCAAAGAATTAGAAGACGACGTTTACGCGCTTTACGACGCTTTGGAACTCGACCGCGCCGCTTTTGAGGAGGGCATGAACGATCTAACGGCGGCGCTTGAAACGGCGCAAAATGATCTCGACGAAATGGACGCGATCGATCCCGAAAGCATGCTTGATAGAATCGAAAAACTTTCAGGCTTGATTAGGCGTTACGGCGGCGCGCGCGAGGCGATTGAACGCGCCGAAGAAAAACGAAAAGAGCTTGAATCGTTTGAGTCGCTGGAAATTGATATGAAAAGGCTTTCCAACGAGGTAAAAGCATTGGATAACGCCGCTTGCGATCTAGCAAAAATCATCAGGCAAACCAGAATCAAAGCGCTTAAACCGCTGCAAGAGAAAATCAACGTCTATCTTGCGCGGCTTCGTATGCCGCCCGCAAAAATAGAGTTGAGCGAAACCAAGCTGGACGAAACGGCGGGGCAGATCGCGGCGCTAACGCTAAACGGCGCGGCGATCGACAAGATCAGCGGCGGGGAGCTTAACCGATTGCGCCTCGCGCTGTTAGCCGCGCGCGTGGAATTTGGAGGCGCAAGCGATCGCGCCATGCTGTTTTTGGACGAGATCGACGCGAACGTCAGCGGCGAAGAGTCCGCCAGCGTAGCCGTTGTTCTTAAATTTCTTTCAAGCCGCTATCAGATTTTTGCGATCAGTCATCAATCGCAGCTAACCAGCAAAGCCGACGCGCACTTTTTGGTCTCCAAAGCGAACGGCGCGAGTTCCGTAAAGCCGCTCGATCGCGAAGGGCGCGTTAAAGAGATCGCCCGCATTATCAGCGCGGATAAAATCACCGACGCGGCGTTGCGCCACGCCGAAACTCTGCTCTCCGAATAACCCGCGCTCTATCCCCGCCCCGCGCTTGTTTAATATACGCTTTTTGGAAGCCGCCATTTCGTCGCTGGCGCGACGGGAGCATATTCAAATGTTCAACGCGTTCCACTCGTCATATTCGCGATCTTAGGCGGGTATCCAAAAAACAGCGAAGCAATAACAAGCCTTTACTATTGGCGTTCAAATTGCGAAATGTCCTAAACATTGAAGCCCGCCTTCGCTGGTATAACAATCTAGGATTGCATTTGTTTAACGCAATCCAATAGTTTATGGGAATGGATGCCCGCTTTCGCGGGTATGACACAAAACGCGATCGAGCCTTAACGTCCGATCTTAACTTTCTCGTTTAGCTTTGTAGCGGATGACTTTATCGATACCTATTTTTTTGCAATCGACGTTTAATGCGCCAATCGCGCAATCATCGCAGTAATAGAAGTTCGATCGTTTGCTATCTATTCAGCGATCGCGTTACGTTAACCTCCACGCCAACCGTCATTTCCGCGAAGGCGGAAATCTAGAATTATGACCTTTTTTGTTATGTTGTCAGCGTTTTGCGCCTTCGTATTGGACAAAAGCGCTTTTTGGCGGACTTAGCGCGGCTTGGTTACAATCCGCGCAAAAATTTAGAGGGCGTTTATGTCTGGCGAATCAATATTTAGCGAATCAATTTCCGACGAACCGATTATTATCAGCGTGAAAGGCGGCGTGTGCGCGCCGCAAGGTTTCTATGCGGACGGGCTAAATTGCGGACTTCGCAAAGGCGAACAGGGCGATTTGGCGTTTGTGCGATCGGAGATCGCATGCGAAGCGGCGGCGGTTTTCACCGCCAATCGTTTTGCCGCCGCGCCGCTGGTTCACGCCAAAAAACATATCGATCGCAAAGTCCAAGCCGTCGTCGTCAACGCCAAAAACGCCAACGCGATGACGGGCGAAGCGGGCTTGAGGGCTGTCGAGGAGATCGCAAAACATATCCCGTTTGAAAATCCGCTGGTTAGCTCCACAGGCGTAATCGGCGCGCCATTGCCCGTCGAAAAAATCATCGCGGGATTGAAGCGCTTCGATTGGAACGCGAAAAATCCCGACGCCGCCGCAAACGCGAT
>JAISMA010000020.1 GCA_031276985.1 Helicobacteraceae bacterium
ATTCGCGTTTTACCGCCAAAAACGTCATATTCGACGACAAAGCAAATGAAAGTTCTCGTTTTGCCGCCAATCGCGCACGCGGCAACTTTGAAGCGGCAAACAGCTTTGGCGTGGCGCAAACGTATAAAAGCTCGTTAAATGGCTTCGCCGTTTACGCCGCCGCAACGCAAAACGCCTTTCAATCATCGTTCCAAATTAGCTCCTTTACCGCGATCGCCTAACCGCCAACCGCCAGCAAAACCGCCGCCGATCGTATCGCGCAACCCTCTCACGCCTTCCCTTCATTTCCGCGAAAGCTAATATCTAACATTTAAGCAATTTGCATTACTTTAAGTCATAAAAGCGCCGAATCGTCATACCTGCGAATGCGGACATTTATTTCCTAAGCGCTCGCGTTGTTTCAGCCTAACCTATTACAAGCCTAAATCGTCATTTTCGCGTCCCCCCCCCCCCACCATTCCCGCGCAAGCGGGAATCCAAATATCGCGTAGCGATGACAAGCTATTGCGAAAGCAGTTTGAAATACGATTGGCTTAACGCTAGATACTCGCTTGCGCGGGGAATGGCGGGGAGAAGGGCAGAAATGATGGGAGAGGCGCGAACGACAGATCGGCGGCGATCCGCCGCAAACAACCACAAGTAGCTACGATCCCGTTATCTGATTACAAATAAGAGCCGCCAGCAAGCAACTCGACCGATAACCGATCAACCGCAAGCGGCGGCGATCGGAAAAGCGGTAAATCGCGGCTTTGATATGATCGCCCGATTAGGATTTTAGGAGTTTTTATGCATTCGCTCATCATCGGAAAATATGAGTTTGGCAGCCGACTGATCGTAGGCAGCGGTAAATACAAAGATTTCAAAACCACGCGCGAGGCGACGATCGCAAGCGGCGCGGGGCTAATCACCGTAGCGGTTCGGCGGGTGAACATCACCAATCCAAACGAGGAAAACCTGCTTGATTATTTCAAGGGCACAAACGTAAAACTACTGCCAAACAGCGCGGGCTGCGTCAGCGCCGACGAAGCGATCTCCACTTTTCGTCTGGTGCGCGAGGCGACGGGGATCGACCTGATAAAGCTGGAGGTGATCGGCGATAGCGCAAAAACGCTCTATCCCGACGCGATCGAAACGCTCAAAGCGTGCGAAATCCTCGCCAAAGAGGGCTTCAGCGCAATGGTCTACACGACCGATGATCCGATTATGGCAAAGCGACTTGAAAGCGCGGGCGCGGCGGCGATAATGCCGCTTGCAAGCGCGATCGGCAGCGGACAGGGCATTCAAAACCGCTTCAACGTGATATTTGTAAAAGAGGCGGTCAAACTCCCCGTGATCGTCGATGCGGGCGTGGGTTGCGCTTCGGACGCGGCGATCGCGATGGAGCTTGGCGCGGACGGCGTGCTGACAAACACGGCGATCGCGCGGGCAAACAATCCGATTTTAATGGCCGAAGCGATGAAAAACGCCGTGATCGCGGGACGGCAAAGCTATCTTGCGGGGCGGATCGCAAAACGGCTATACGCCTCCGCTTCGTCGCCGATTGAAGGGATCGCGTCGCTTACGTAAGGCTTGAAAGGGTAAAATCGCGCCCTTTGTTCAAGAAAACGCGGGATGTGGCGCAGTCTGGTAGCGCATTTGGTTTGGGACCAAAGGGTCGCAGGTTCAAATCCTGTCATCCCGACCATTGTTGGTGGGCGTAGCTCAGTTGGTTAGAGCGTCAGATTGTGGCTCTGAAGGTCGCCGGTTCAATCCCGGTCGTCCACCCCATTTGCGCTTGTAGCTCAATTGGATAGAGCATCAGACTTCGGATCTGGCGGTTAGGGGTTCGAGTCCCTTCAAGCGCGCCAAGCGACTCCGTAGCTCAGAGGATAGAGCAACGGCCTTCTAAGCCGTTGGTCGCAGGTTCGAATCCTGCCGGGGTCGCCACTTATTGGCGCTCGCGTTGCGTTTTATTGTCGTTGTATTGTCGCGGGAATGGCGAAACTGGTAGACGCACCAGACTTAGGATCTGGCGCCGCAAGGTATGGAGGTTCGAGTCCTCTTTCCCGCACCATTTCAGCTATTTTCATTTAATTTCATTTATACATTTTGCCGCGTAGATAATCGGGTATCTGTTTAATGTTTGTTATCGCGCCCTTTAGTCCTAAATGCTTTTCATAGCTTCGGTGAATATACTTTCCAGCCCATTCTTGATACGCTTCTTTGGACAAAATGCCGTCATTCACCAAATCTTTGCTCAAGTCGTCGATTGTCTTTTTAACGTGATCGGCTAAGGATTTGATATGCGGCGCGATTGTTTGAGTTTCGCCCGCGACGTATTCGTGCAATGCCTTGCGCTCCGCTTCGCTAAACTCTGTAGCTATGGCTTTATGCAAACGTTCCAGCTTGTTGGCTTCTACGTTTAGCTTGACGTTTCGCGCTTCACGAATGGCTTCGTAACCTTCGCTTAGGGTGTTTTTCCACGTTGTCTTGCCAAATGGTCCAGTTCCTAGCGGTCCAGTTATGTCGTCAAAGGCTTGTCTGCTTTTGACGGCGTTATCATAAGTCTTACGCAAATCGCGCTTGCCAAAACGCGAAGCAAGAGCAAAACCGCCAGCCGCTCCTAACAATGCGCGTTCGTTACTCCAGCCGTTCTCGCCGCTACTTCCGCCAATGACAAATCCTGCCGCGCTTGAGCCTACGTGAACGGGCGATTTAACTTCTACGCCGCTACTCTTGACTTTCGCGGAAGCCTCTGCTATAGTTTCGGAATGCGTTGAAGGGCTTGGCGCGGGTATCCCCGTCGACCTGAAATCGGCGGCTAATAGCGCTCCCTTCGACGCTTTCCTATTTGAATAGAAACTAATCACCCTCTCTTTCGCGCTAGTAATCGATTTCTCTTTTTTTGTTACGTTGCCTATAACCGCCGTAAAACGCACGCCGTCGATTGTCTTTTCGTATATGCGCTTGTTAGGTTTGCTTTCGTCGCGAGGTCTAAGTTCGCCCGTCCGCACAATCTCGCCGATTTGCGCTAACTCGTCTTTTGTTACCCAGCCGTATTGCTTAGGGTCTAAATGGTGTTCAATGTGCGACGCGCCGTAGCCGTTGTGAACGTCGCGCTTGCTCTGTCTGCCTATCTCGTAAGCGATTGCGTCTTTGACTGTTTGTAAGTCTCTGCGAATAATCGTCGCGTCTGTGATTTTATCCTGAACTTCAATGACTTTTCTTTTTTCTTTGTTGGCTCTCGATTGAGCGGAAGCGGCTAATGTATCCGCGCCTTGCTCTTTGCTAGGTGTTCTAGTAGCTAGACCACTAGGTGTTCTAGTAGCTAGACCCCCTTTGGCGTTAAGGTGGTCTAGTTTTGGCGGTTTATTGAAACGATTGTTTAGCTTGCTTGCGATTGCGTAACCGCCTAAAGCTCCAGCTAATCCTTTCGCCGCGTTATATCTAAGGTTGCCGTTTTCGTCGCGCTCAAATCCAGCCGTCGATCCGATAGCCGCGCCGCGCTTGACGAAAAACGATTTATGATATATTATTCGCAGACTGTGAAGCGCTATAACTAAAATAAACGCTTATGGCTATCAAAGAAGGAGAAAAACAATGAAATACGCGAAATTGATTCTTATCTTGCTTGTCTTAGCATTCGGGCTAAACGTGCAAGACGCCTACGGAGAAGACGATCTAAATTATCCCAACGCGTTTCATAAGGTTTTGCGTTTAAGCAACGATAATGGCGTGTTTATTGATGTGAAATTGCAATGCAAAAAAGACGGCAAAAATTTTACTTTCAAGCAACTAGATTATTTTGGTCATTACAATTACGACGACAGAAATCGGTCGGACATTAGAAAACTCAAGGAAAGCGGTATTTCGCTAGATGTGGTATTTCTTATCGAATTTTCTGAACAACAAAAGAATGGCGATAAAGTTATTGTTAGCGAGAATGCCATTCTACATACCGACAGCCCTTCTCGTTTTCATTTCTCGTTTGCAAACGATCCAAGAATAATAAATTTTGAATTGGCTGACCCTAAAATGAAGCCGATCACATATAGGACGTTACCTAAAAACAGCAAAACAGAAATTGCCAACGACGGTTATGTCGAAGATATATACATATTTGATATTGTTCGTCTCTGGGAAAACAACGCAACAGATCAAAAGATGACCTGCGATATACTAGCCGTATTGTATTAAAGCGCTAAACCAAAATGAACGTATATAATCATAAACGTATAATCGGATCGGTGATTATCTATGAGGACAGCAGGAACAAACACGGACATATTGAAATATGGTCTGGAAGTAGCTTTATGAGCGATTATATTACGCCAAATGCAGCGACAAACAATCATCTAACGCTGAAATTTGAAGGAAAATACAGAACGATTAAACACATCTGGTATAAAAACTTAATGACAAAGGGAAAGCAATAATGAGGTGCGTAAGTCCAAGATTAATTCTTACTGTGCTCATGTTTGTTTTAATAAACGGAGTAAACGCTCAAGATATTTACGAAGAAAATGAATTGTCTTATCGCGATGCATTCTATAAGTCTATGCGTTTAAGCAGTAGCGGATCATTTGCTCAAATAGAATTTAAACTGCAATGCAGAAGGAACGGAAGAAATTTTATTTTTAACCCATACAGCGGCTATTACGATAGATTCGAGGCAAGTATGCAACGGCTTATGGAAAGTGGTATTTCACGAGATATGCTATTTCGCGTTCAATTCTCCGAACAACAAAAGAAAGACGATAAAGTTATTATTAGAGACGTAGGCATTCTGCATACCGACAGCCCTTCTCGCTTTCATTTCTCGTTTGCGAATGATTCAAGAATAATAAATTTTGAGTTGGTCGATCCTAAGATGAAGCCGTTCACTACAAATGCGTTGCCAAAAAACAGCGAAGTAGAAGGTAACGCCGACGGTTACGCCACCGATATGTACATATTCGATCATATTCGTCTTTGGGAAAACAACGCAACAAATCAAAAGATGACCTGCGATATATTATTCGTGGGTTGCTGATCTCGCAAAAATAAGGTGGAACAACAATGAAATACGCAAGATTGATTTTTGCCTTGTTTGCTTTGGCAGGCTGGTTGAATGGTACAGAGGAAGAATTATATTATCGTGACGCATTCTTTAAGGCTATGCGTTTAAGTAGCATCGCTCCGCTTATTGAAGCGGAATTGCAATGCAAAAAAGGCGGAAGGAATTTTATTTTTGATCCATACAGTCGTTATGGTTACAACAAAGAGATTCGTGATAAAACCGAGTCGGATTTTCAACGACTTAAAGAAAGCGGCATTTCATCGGATACGCTGTTTTTTGTCGAATTCTCCGAACGGCAAAAGAAAGACGATAAGGTTATCCTTAGCGACGTAGGCATTCTACACGCCGACAGCCCTTCTCGTTTTCATTTCTAGTTTGCAAATGATCCAAGAATAATCAATTTTGAGCTAACAGATCCTAAGATGAAACCAATCAAAGTAGCATTTGGGTCTGATACGTTGCCAAAGAATAGCAAAGTCGACACTGGCAACGACGGTTATTCCGACGATATATACATATTTAATATCGTTCGTCTTTGGGAAAATAACGCCACAGATCAAAAGATGACCTGCGATATATTTATGAGCTTTGCCCATTAAAGCGCCATAATCAAAATGATCGCAAACGAAAACAAAAAATCAGCTCTAGCAATTTGCCGCGTTTGTTTTTTCGTGATGAAGTAGCCACGCTTTTTTACTCGCTCCCCAGCCGTAACGACCAACGCCGCCGCTTGCGCGTAAAACGCGATGACACGGAATCGCGATCGCAAACGGATTTCGCGCGATCGCGCTTGCGGCGGCGCGATGAGCCGTCGGGTTTTGAGCAAGCGCGGCTAATTCGCCGTAGGAAAGCGTTTG
>JAISMA010000074.1 GCA_031276985.1 Helicobacteraceae bacterium
GACAAAGCGGATCGCGGGGCTGTTTTGCGCGGGGCAGATCAACGGCACGACGGGCTACGAAGAGGCGGCGGCGCAGGGGATTATGGCGGGGATTAACGCCTCGCTGTTTGTCGCGGGCGCAGAGCCGTTTGAGTTGAGACGCGACGAGGCGTATATCGGCGTTTTGATCGACGATCTGGTTACGAAAGGCGTTTATGAGCCGTATCGCATGTTCAGTAGCCGCGCCGAATATCGCCTGCAACTTAGGGAGGACAACGCCGATTTGCGTTTGAGCGCTTACGCTTATCGCTACGGGCTTGTCGATTGCGCTTTTGCCGAAAAAGCGGCGCGCAAAGCCGAAGCGACAATCGAAGGCGTTCGCCGTCTGAAAACCCGTTTTTTCACCAACAACGCCGAAACTTTGCGTAGGTTGCAGGCGATCGGCGAAGAGCCGATTGGCGAAAAAACCTCGCTTTTAACGCTTGCGGCGCGTCCTAGTTTCAACGAATCCAAACTGAAGGCGATCGACGAATACTTTGAAAACGCGAGCGCGGATGTTATGGAGCAGATTCTAATCGCCGCGAAATACGATCACTACCTGAATAAACAGCAAGAGCAGATCGAGCGCATGAAAGCCGCGAAGACGCTAACGATTCCAAGCGATCTTGATTTTGAGGCGATCGAGGGACTTGGTTCGGAGATTGTGCAAAAGCTAAAGCATTTTCGACCGCAAACGCTTTTCGACGCGGAGAAAATCAGCGGCATGACTCCCGCGGCGCTGGATATTTTGGCGATTAAGATCGCGGTTTTTAATAAACGCCGTCAAGCGGACGATAAGGCGTTTTTAGGTAAATAGGGTAAAATACGCAGTTTTTTAGCCGCTTGAATTGTGGCGGCGATTGCGAGTGAAATTACATTAAAGGGGCGAAAATGGAGTATAACGCCAAAAGGCGCGGCTTCATCAAAGGCGCGGGCGCGGCGCTTGGCGTTGCGGCGGCGGCGGGGGGCGTTGTCGCTCTCTACGGCATGAAGCGCACGTGGGATCCTCTTCCCAGCGTTGCCGCCGCCGGTACGACGGAGGTGGATATTTCCGCGTTAAGAGCGGGCGAGCCGACGAGAGTTTTATACCGCAAAAAGCCGGTGTATATACTGAAAAAAGGCGAAGGAATGCCGCTTGACGAAAAGCGCGACGCGGTAATCAACGGCGAGGCGTACACGATCGTAATCGCGATCTGCACCCATTTGGGGTGTATTCCCGCATGGAATTCAAGCGCGCAACAGTTTAAGTGCGCCTGCCACGGCGGGGAGTTCAACGCAAGCGGCGTTAACACTTTCGGTCCTCCTTCAAGACCGCTGGACATTCCTCCTTTCAGGGTTGACGGCGTGAAACTTGTGTTGGGCGAAGAGGGCGAGGAGTATAAACGACTCGCTTCGCTGAGCTAAAGGAGAGTAGATGGCGAATTTCAAAAAGGCAAATAGTTTAGGCGAATGGCTCGATCAACGCCTCTGGGGTAAAGCGTTCATCAAGGTAATGATGACCGAATATTGGGTTCCAAAAAAGATTAACTTCCTTTGGAGCTTTGGCATGGTGTTAGCCACGCTCTTTACGATATTGGTAGTTACGGGCATATTCCTGATGATGTACTACAAGCCCGACGTAAATATGGCGTTTGACAGCGTTAATCACACCATTATGCAGGAGGTGGCGTTTGGCTGGCTCTTTAGGCATATGCACGCGGTGGCGGCGAGCCTTGTTTTCCTCTTTATCTATATCCACATGTTCACGGGCATATACTACGGATCGTTCAAATCCGGGCGCGAGGTTATCTGGATCAGCGGCGTTTTGCTGTTTGTAACCTTTAGCGCGGCGGGCTTTAGCGGCTATATGCTCCCTTGGGGACAGATGAGCTACTGGGCGGCGCAGGTTATCACGGGTCTATTTGGCGAAATTCCGTTGATTGGTCCCGATTTGGCGGTGTGGATACGCGGCGATTACGCGGTCGACGACGCGACTTTAACCCGCTTCTTTATGCTTCACGTCTTTTTGTTGCCAATAGTCATTATAGGCGTTATCTGCCTGCATATGTACGCGCTTCGCGCTCCTCACGTCAACAACGAAGACAACGAGGAGATCGACTTCGAGACGGAAGCGAAAAAATATCTCGCGGGCAACAAAGTAGGCTCTAAAGTAATGCCGTTTTGGCCAAAGTTTATGGCGGAAGATATATTCGTCGTGTGTCTGGTTTTGGCGCTGTTTTGCTTTCTCGTTTTCTACAGCTACGACTTTGCGATGGATCCCATCAACTTCCTGCCCGCCGATTCGATGAAAACGCCCGAGCATATCTATCCCGAATGGTATTTTCTATGGTCTTACGAAGTGCTTCGCGGCTTTTTCTTTAGCTCCGGTTTGGGCTTGATCGCGTTTGCGATCGCAAACGTGATTTTCTTCGTTCTGCCGTGGCTAGATCGCGATCCGCTTGTTTTGCCCATGCATAAGCGCCCGCTTATGAAATACTGGTTCTGGTCGCTAATGGTAACGCTTGCGGGTTTGACGATTTACGGCAAACTGCCGCCTACGGGCGCTAACGCGTGGATCGGTTTTGTGCTGTCGATCGCGTTTTTGGGGCTAATGCTTGTCGCCCTGCCAATCCTTAGCGCTCGCGAAAGAAAAAATCGCGAAGCGCCCGCCGTCGCGCCCGCGTTCAATCCTAAACCCAAAGCGACGGCTACTCAAGCGCCAAAGGCTTCGACTACCGCGCCCGAACCTAAATCCGAACCTAAAGCGGCGGAGGCTGTCGCGCCCGAAAGCGCCAAAGTAGCGGAGGCTCAACCCGCGAAGGTTTCGATCGCGTCCGCGCCGAAAACTAAGCCTAAGACAACGCAAGCGCAAGAAACAAAGGCTTCGACTACCGCGCCCGAATCCAAATCCGAACCAAAAGCGGCGGGAGAACAAACCTCAAAGGATGGCAAACAATGAAAAACTTTAAGATATTAGCCGTTCTGATCGTATTCGTGGGTTTTACCTATTGGGGAATCGAGCCTTACGCGCACCATGTGTTTCATCCGAAAGCGCCGCCGGTGGATTTCGCTTTTTCCGATCTTTATCCAACGCTGGATAAAGACGGCGTGGAAGCCGAGCGCAACAGAATCAAAGGCTTGATCGCGAACGCCGATATAGCCGTCGGCACGGCAACGTACAGGGATTTATGCGCGCCGTGCCATATTATGGAAAATACGGGCATCGTAATGTCCGCGCAAGATTTGATAACAACCTACGGGTTGCTACCGCCTGATCTATCCAACGCGACAAGCATCTACGACGAGGTTTTCTTGTTTGAGGCAATCAAAGACTTCTCGAGCGCCGCTTTAATTGCTCCGCATACGGCGCGGCAAAACGCGTTGCTTCCTACGGAGGCTGAAGCGTTGATTGAAGCGCACCCGAATATGACGCAAGAAGAGGCGCAAGAAACGGCGAATCAGAAAGTGCAAAAGGCGGTTACTTCATACGCTGAAAAGATTCAAGCCAACTTCACCACAATGACGCCATACGTGTATGCTTTTACCGAAGAGCAGATCGCCAGCATTCTCGGTTTTCTTAAATCGCAAGCCAAACCGATAGCGGAGATTGACGCGAAAAGTATCGCCGTAAACGCTTGCGCGCGTTGTCATAGCTTCAAGTACGACAAAGTCGCTTTGCAGGCAAGCGTCGATCGGCTTAAACCGTATCTTGGCGTAGACGCTCCGCCGCCCGATCTGTCGATGATGATTCGCTCCAAAGGCGCGGATTATCTAAACACCTTCATAAACAACCCGCAGAAACATCTGCTTGGCACGGCTATGCCTCGCGTCGGCTTAAGTAAAGAGGCGCAGGAAAAAGTCGTGGAATATATCGACCAAATCGGCGATCCGAAAAAAGGCGAGCGCGGACGCATGGGCGTTGTATTTGTGATTTATTTCCTATTGCTGTCGGTTCTGGCTTATATGTGGAAACATAACGAGTTCGAGGAAATCGGCAAGTAGCGATTTTGACTTCCGCTCCGCTTTGCTTTTCGCAAGGCGGACGCGCTTTCGCAAAGTATTTCAACGCCAAAAACAGGCGCAAAAAATAACCCTTCTTTCTTGCGCTTGCGCCGCGTTATTCTCCATATTACTTAATTGCTTCAAGCAAAACGACAAAAGTCGCAAAAATAAAGCGTTTTATATGGCGCAAAAGGAATGGCGTTTGCTTTGTTTGTCTAACAAAAAATAGATAAGGATTGCCCTATGATGCGCTCACTGTTTAGCGGCGTGGCGGGTTTGGTCTCGCATCAAGTCGCTATGGACGTGGAAGGCAACAACATTGCCAACGTCAATACCGTCGGTTTTAAGTATTCGCGGACAAACTTCAACGACAGCCTGCTTCAAACCATGCGACCCTCCACCGCGCCGCAAGGCGAGTTAGGCGGCAGAAATGCCACGCAGATCGGAAGCGGCGTAAGCGTGGCTACGGTTCAGCGCATTCATTTGCAGGGTATGACGCAGCAAACGGACGTGGCGACCGATATGGCGATCAACGAAGCGGGCTTTTTTATCGTCAGCGCGGACGGCGGCAAAAGCTACTACTACACGCGCGCGGGCAATTTCGCGTTTGACGCCAACGGCAATCTTGTGAATCCAAACGGCTTGATCGTGCAAGGCTGGATTGCCGACGATCACTTCAACGTAGACAGCTCTATGGGAATCAAAAACATCACGATCGACCCCGCCATGACCGTGCCCGCGCAAGCCTCTAGCATTGTCAGGGTAAGCGCCAATCTCAATTCGGGATTGACGGTGAGCGCAAGCGAAAGAAGCCCGTCCGCTTCGACAATCAACGCGATCGACGACATAGGCGCGTTATATTCGTACAACGGCGAGCCGATCGCGCTCAAAAGAGGAACCGACGTGCTCACGCTGAGGCTAACGCGCACATACGACGCGGGCGGCGTTATGACGGAATCCTCAAGCGTTCATTCATTCACCTATGGCGGCGGAACGACCAAAACGGACGGCTTTTTTCTTACCGTGCAAGATCTGCTTGACGAGATCAACGCGAGAATCAAGGATTCGACGGGCGTTTACGACAACAAAGTCCTGCTAACGGGCGACGGTCAAATTGCGGGCGCTCAACACGTTTCGGACGTATTGGAAAGTATGAGCACAAACGCCGTATTGAACGACATTTTCGAGCCGATCGGCTACGGCTCTTTTATGTCGCGCAGTTTCAAGAGCAACCCGAACGCCTTTGTCGGCGCGGATATTGTGGGCGAGCTGTTTGATTCAAGCGGCGAAGCGCTAAAGCTAAAAAGCGGCGACGGATTGGCTTTCAACGTGGAAAATCTGGGCGAAACGCGCAAATTCGTCTACCGCGAACCTAGTTTGGGCGACAACAACGCCTATCTCAGCAACAATTTTCAAAGCAATCTCGACGTGTCAAAAGCCTCGTCCAATCAAGGTTTTCACTGGACGCTTGATTCCGCGGGCGCGAAAGCGGCGCTAAACGCGGGCGATACGATCACGTTCAATTTGGGCGGCGCGGTGGACGCGGCGGGCGCTCCGGTAACGATCGCGCCGCTGACGCTAAACTATGGCAAAACAGGAAACGGCGGTTTCACGACGATAGACGATATGATCAAACAAGTGAATGTGATTTTGGAAAACGCCAAAAGCGTCTCGCGGATCGTCTGGGACGACGACAAAGGCGTTATTAGCGACGGAGGCGGCGCGATCACGGGCGTAAACATTCTGGTTGGCGGCGCGAGCGCGCCGGCGGCAAACACGCCGCAGGCAAGATTGCAAACCGTTTTGGGATCGCTTGCCGGCGCGGCGGGAACGGCAAGCGAGTCCGGGCAGTTTAAGAAAAACGACGTCTATTACTTCACCAATATGCAGGAGCTTGTCAATCTCTATCAAGACGCGCTGGACGACGCGGGCGATCCGCTCAATTTCGCCGCGCCGATTGACGCTACGGTATACATCAACAATCTAGGGCAGATCGCCATTAGAAACAACGGAGCGAGCGGGAATTTCACGGTAGACATAACGGGCTACTCCGCCTTTCCGAAACTTGGCGAAGAGCAAGTGGGCATGAACAGCGGCAACGCGTATTTCACCAAAGCGATGGGAAGAAGCAAACTGCCAATCGAATTTTCAACCGAGGCGGCAAGCGGAACGCTCTACGCGGCGAGTTTCAGAGCGGGCGTAGAAGTTTATGACAGCAGCGGCGCGAAACATCAGCTTGTGCTCAACTTTAGAAAAGAATCCACAAGCGTCGGCAACAATCAGCCAACGGTGTGGAAATGGTATGTCGACGGCTCCGCGCCAACCACCTTCAACTATCCGACTTCGGGCGAGATACGCTTCAATCTCGACGGCTCCGTGCTGTCTTATACCCCTTCGGCGATCACGGTCAATCCAAATACGGGTTCGGCTACGGGTCAGGTTATCCGAATGGATTTTGGCGACAACGGAACTTTCGACAGGCTCACCAGCTTCGCGCAAGCTTCGTCTGTTCGTAGCGGCACGGGATCGGACGGCTACGCGGGCGGCTTTTTGAAGGATATATCGGTAACGCAAACGGGCATGCTTGTTGGCGAGTTTAGCAACGGCAGGCAATTCGACTTAGGACAAGTCGCGCTGGCGACATTCGTCAACGAAGAGGGTTTGAAAGCGCAAGGCGGCAATCTTTTCACCGAAGCGCCAAACAGCGGACAAGCGACGATCGGCGTGGCGGGAACGGCAAATCGCGGCGACATCGCGCCAAGCTATCTTGAAATGAGCAACGTCGATCTATCCAAAGCGCTAACGAACCTCATCATCATTCAACGCGGCTATCAGGCGAGCTCCAAGACGATCACGACAAGCGATCAGTTGCTCAACACGCTACTACAGCTAAAGCAGTAGCAATTTGGCTTTTTTCGATTTAGCTCCTCTTGATTTAAGAGGGGCTTTGCGCGGCGATCGATGAGTTTTGATCCGTTTGCGGCGCAAAAACGCGCGATCGATCGTTTTGCCGCCAACGAAAAATTTTTCGCGCAAACCGAGCTTGATAAATATCTCAAAAAACCAAACGAGCGGCTTACTTTGCATATTTCGCCGAACGGATTTAACGTTAAAGAGGGCGATCGTCTCGCGTTTGATACAAATATCTTTGAATTTGCCGAAAAACTCGCGTTTAATCCGCTTGCAAACGAGCTGTACAAACCGATAGTAATTCAAGATTTCGCCAAAGCAAAAACCGATATAAATCCCATAACTTCGCAAGGCGTGAACAAGATATTAAATCTCGCGCAAAACGACGCGGATTTCACCGCAAACGAGGCGCATTTTGACGAAAAAGCGCCGCTACCGCCGATCGTATTTTACGGCGCGTTTGGCGGCGCTCATATCGCGCTTTTAGACGAAAACGATCGGCTTTCAAACGGAGCGATTATTTACGAAAGCGATGCTGAATGGTTTGTGATCTCCTGCTTTTTTTTGGATTATTCGCGGTTTTTAGATCCCGCCAAAGCCAATCTACTAATCGTGGGCGGTAAAATGCGCGTGGATTTAGCGTATAGTTTTTTTGCCGTCGATAGATTTTCGCGCGGATTTATCAGGCTGGATTTAGCGCTTGATAACCGCGCGGAAAACGCGGATGCGATGAAGCAGATCGCCATAGCGCACAAAGAGAGTTTGCGCGGTTGGGGAACTAGCGAAGACGAGCTAATCGGCGTAAAAAACGCAATAGCTAATCGCGCCAAACCGCGATTAAACAAAGCAAATAAAATAGATTGCGCGATCGCCGTTGTCGGCGCTGGCGCGTCGCTTGATAAACTAACGGATTTCTTGTTGGAAAATCAATCAAAACTGATTATTTTTAGCGCGGGAACGGCGTTAAAACCGTTGTTAAAAGCTGGAATTAAACCCGATTTTCATATCGAGATTGAGCGCATGGATCATCTTGCGGCGATTTTGCGCGAAGCGCCGATTGGCGATATTCCTCTGATCGCCGCCGATCTCGTCGATCCTTCAACGCTAGAGACGGCGAAAGAGAGTTTTGTTTTCTCGCGCGATAGCTCCGCCGCGAGCGCTTTTAGCCAAAAGCGGATCGCCTTTTCAAGCCCGATCGTGGGCAACGCGGCGCTAGCGCTAGCGCTGGAATTTGCTTCGGAAATATATTTATGCGGATTGGACGTTGGTTTTCGGCGCGATCGCAAAATGCACGCATACGGATCGTTTTACGACGATAAAAACGACGAAAGCGTCGAGCAAATTCCAACTCGCGGCGTATTCAGCGACGATATTTGGACAAACTCGCTTTTATCGCATAGTCGCGCCGCGCTTGAAATGGCGATTGGATCAAAGCCGAACGCGAAAGTTTTCAACCTATCCGACGGCGCGTTTATCGCGTTTGCCAAGCCGTTAAGATCGCATGAGGCAAATGTGAAAAACGCAGATAAATCAAAAGCGATCGCGGCAATCAAAAGTAGTTTTACGCCGTCAAAAAACGCGCCGCAAATCGATTTATCGCAAGAGCTTAACGAAGCCAAACAAGCGTTAATAATAACGCTAAAGAATTTTTTGCCGCAAAACAAACGCGAACTCTTTTTAGCCGCGAAAGCCGCGTTAAAAAAATCGGTAGAACTTGAGCAAACGTTGCGCTTTGGCGCGCCGTTTTTACGCGGCAGTTTTTGGCATATCACAAACGCGCTGATAAAATCATTGTTATGCGTAAAACGATCGGATATATCGGATCTGTATAAAAGCGGCGCGAATACGATCGCGGACGTTCTTGACAGGTTATGCGATCTGTGTTTGCAAGAGCTTAACGATAAAAAGGTTTAACGCCCGCCAACGCTAAAAAAGCGCTCGGCAGGGCGCGGCGCAAACGCTTAATGCGTTCCGACGTATGAAACCATATCGATAAGGCGGTTTGTGTAACCCCATTCGTTGTCGTACCACGCTAATACTTTGGCGAATTTATCGCCGATTACCTGCGTCG
>JAISMA010000081.1 GCA_031276985.1 Helicobacteraceae bacterium
ACGCCGCCAACTATGGACGAATCGCTAATCACCGCGAAACGTTCGTAGTTTTCCGCGCCGATTTTCAGCGCCTCTTTGTCGATCGGTTTGACAAAACGCAGATCCAGCGCGCCCGCGTTTATGCCGTTTTCGGCGAGGATTTTGCAAACGGCAAGCGCCTTTGCCGCGCCGTTGCCGTAGCCGATTAGCAGCAGTTTTTCGCCGCGTTTTAGCCATTGCGCTTTGCCTAGCTCAAACGGCTCAAACGGCGCGATCTCGTGCGGGCAAAACGCGCCGCGCGGGTATCTGAACGCGCACGGCTTGCCCAAACAGGCGGCAAAACGCACCGCGTCGATCAGGCTCGCCTCGTCGCGCGGGGCAAACAGCGTCATATTCGGCGCGGCGCGTAAAAAGGCGACGTCCAGCGTTCCTTGATGCGTCGCGCCGTCCTCGCCGACGATTCCAGCGCGATCGATTGCGAAGATCACGGGCAGATCGTCGATCGCGCAATCGTGAATGATCTGATCGTAGCCGCGCTGCAAAAAGGTCGAGTAAATGGCGCAAAACGGCTTGAAGCCTTCTTTGGCAAGCGCGGCGCAACTTGTTACGGCGTGTTGCTCGGCGATCGCCACGTCCCAGAAGCGGTTTGGAAACTCGTCGATTAGTTTGTCCAGCCCCGTTCCGCTTGGCATGGCGGCGGTAACGCCAACGATCTTGTCGTCTTTGCGCGCAAGTTCAAGCAGCGCGTCTGAAAAGATTGCCGTCGCGCTCTTTGCGCCGCTTGTTTTTAGCGGTTTGCCGCTTTCTTTGTCAAACGGTCCCACGCCGTGCCAATGCTCCTGCTTGCCTTGCGCGATGTCGTAGCCTTTGCCTTTGATCGTGCGGGCATGAACGACGACGGGTTTTCGCATCTCTTTGGCGCGAGTTAAAACGGCGATTAACGAGTTTAGATCGTGTCCGTTTAGCGGTCCGATGTAGTCCAAACCCATCTCCTCGAACAAAATGCCCGGCGTAATCAGCCGCAAACTCTCCTCGAAACGCTTCGCCAGATACAGCAACGTTTCGTTGCCGCCGATCGCGGAGTCGATCATCGATTTGAGTTTTTGAAACCACGGCGCGGCGATCGCTCTTGAAAGCGACAGGCTAATCGCGCCGATTGGTCGCGCTATGCTCATCTCGTTGTCGTTGACGACGATAACGATCGGATATTTGCGATCGCCAAGCTCGTTTAGCGCCTCGTAAACCATGCCCGCGCTAAGCGCGCCGTCGCCGATAAGCGCAATTGGCGTGCGCTTTTGCTCTTTAAGCGCGATTGCTTTCGCCGCGCCGACCGCGACGCTTACGCTTGTGGAGCTGTGTCCCGCGATGAAATAATCAAACGCGCTCTCCTTTGGCTTGGTAAAACCGCTTACGCCGCCAAAAGTACGAAGCGTATCGAAGCTATCCCAGCGATCGGTTAGCAGCTTATGAGCGTAGGCTTGATGAGAGACGTCGAAAATAAACGGATCGCTCGCGGGATCAAAAACGCGGTGCATGGCGACGATTAGCTCCACCGCGCCAAGCGAACTCGTCAAATGCCCTCCGTTGCGGCTAACGACGTCGATGATTCTGGAGCGAATCAGCGTACAGGTTTCGTTAAGCTCGTTAAGGCTCTGCTCTTTTATCGGTTTCAACCGCTGCCGCCTTCCAAAATGCTTTTTTTGATCGCCATAAATCTGCTATGCAGTTGCGCGTCGATATTGCCTGCGTCGCTACGGATAATCACGCCGCCCGCCGCGACGGCGCGATCGGGCGCGATCTCGATTCTAGCGTCGTCTTTAAGCGCTTCGCCGACGGCGGCAAGATCGGCGGGATTAACCTTGATTGAGATTTTCAGCGCCTCTTTTATGCCGCTAAGTAGCGACGCGGCAAGCGACGCGGCGATCTTCGCGCTGTTTTCGCCGATCTCGATCGTAAGCACTTCGTTGGCAATCTCCACCGCGACGCTCGTAAGCTCTTTTTCAATGGAAACGGCGTGATCGGCAAACTCTTTCAGCGCCGTATCGAGTTTGACGATCGATTCGACAAGCTGCGCCTTTTTCGTCTCCACTTCGCCTAGCAACCTGTTTGTCGCCTCAAGCTCGCCCGCTCTTTTGCCGTCGTCGTAGGAGCGGTTTTTTTCGCTTTCGAGTCTCTCGGCGAAATCGCTCTCCTGCTTTTCAAGCCTTATTTGCAGTTTCGCCACGTTATCGGCGAAGCCCTCCACCTTTTTGACGAGATTTACCACCAGATCGTTTTCGGCAAGCTGTTTGGCGCGAATATCCTCAAGCGTATTTTTTGCCTCGCCGACAAAACCGCTTTCAAGCGTCGCGTTCATAACGGGCGCGGCGCGGCGCGGCGGGGCGCTCTCTTTGACCGACGCGATCGATTCGTCAAAGTTTTTGAACTCGTATTTGACGATTCTGTGCGCCTCAAGGCGATCGGGACTGATGATGATCTCCATTATTCAACCACCTCTTCCTCGCCGCCCATTTCGATTACGCCCTGCTCGGCAAGCTGTTGCACGCCGTCTACGATCTTTCTTTGCGCCGCTTCCACCTCGCGCACCTTTACCGCGCCAAGATACTGAAGCTCTTCGCGCATAGTGTCCGCCGCCCGTTGCGACATATTTGAAAAAAACTTGTCCCTAAGCGGATCGGAAGCGGTTTTAAGCGCCAGCGTAAGCTCTTTTTTGTCGACCGATCGCAAAATCTCGCGGACGGATTGATTGTCGAGTTTGATAATGTCCTCGAAGGTAAACATCATCTCCTTGATTGAGCTTGCCAGCGATTCGTCGATCTGCTCGATATACGCCAGCGTCGCCTTGCTCGCCTTTTGCCCCAAGCGGTTGAATATGTCCGCCACCGCGCGCGGTCCGCCCACTTCGACCTTGTAAGTCGTGAGCGATTCCAGTTTTTTTTCAAGCACCGCCGAAACCCTTTTAATGACGGCGGGCGAAATATCGCCCAAATTCGCCATACGCATCGCCACCTCGCCGCGCAGATCATCGGGAAACAAACTAAGCGTCTCCGCCGCCGCGCTTGCGTCCATGTGCGCCAAAATCAGCGCGATTGTCTGCGGATGTTCGTTCAGAACGAAATCGGAAAGCTGCTGCGGCTTGATTTTGCCAAGATAGCCAAAATTCTGCCCCGATTGCATTGATTTTTGGAGTTTTTCCAGCACCTTTCGCGCCTCTTCCGGTCCAAGCGCTTTGTACAGAATTTCTTTGGCGTACTCCATGCCGCCGCTACTGATATATTGATTGGATTGAAAGATCGCGTAGAACTCTTCTAACACCGCCATGCCAAGCTGTTTATCCACGTTTTTGGACAACGCGATATATTTTGAAACTTCGGTGATAGTATCCACGTCCAAATGCGTGAAAACCTGCGCGCTAACGTCTTCGCCCATTTGCATAAGAAAAATAGCGGTTTTCTCCGCCATTGACATCTCTTCAAACTGCGATTGCAGATGCGACGGCAACGTCATCTTTGCTCCTTATATCTTTACGCCCGATTTTGTGATCTCGTCGTGTAGCAGGCTATCCACCAGTTGCGCGACCTCTTTTGGCTTCTCTTCGCACGCCTCTCTTAAACGCTCTAGCAGCACGTCGTATTTTAGCTTCTCTTCGTCCGCGCCGCTACCGATTCCTAGTTGCGCCTCGACGCGATCCCTTAGCTCCTTGAGGCGATCGCTATCCTCTTCAAGCTCGTCGTCCTCAAATTCGATCGGCTTGGGGCGCTCCTCTTCCTCGACGACGGGAATCTCCATCATGCGGTTGATAAAAGGCTTGATCACTTTCGCGTAGAAAATAAACAGCGCGATCGCGGCAAGCAGATATTGCAACGCGGGATAGATCGGATCAAAATACTTCGCCAGCCACGCAAGCGGCTCTTCGCCCGTAGGCGTAATGCCCGCTTTGAATTCAAAGTTGCTCACGGTTACCTCGTCTTTGCGATCGACGTTAAAGCCGATCGCCTGTTTGACCAAACTCTCGATCGCGCCAAGCTCCGAAGCGCTAAGCGGCGCGTACTCCAATTCGCCCTTTGCCGATCCGTCGCCCTTTGGAGCGCGATAACGCCCGTCTACGGCGACGGCGGCCGTTATGCGGTTGATCGTAGCGAATTCGCCTTTGATCTCGCTGGTTTTAGACGAAACTTCGTAGTTGATCGTATTTTCGCTTTTTTGCTCTTTTTCTCTTAAGCGATCGTCTTCTAATCCCTGAACGGGACCGATATTGCTCACCGCGCCCGGCACGCCGCCAATCTCGCGCGGACGGCTTCCTTCGCGCTTGTATTCCGAACTTTGCTCCGATCGCGCCACGTTGTTTGGATCATAGACGACATGCGTCGAGTTTCTTTGCGAAAAATCGAAGTCGATCGTAACGCGCGCGACCGCTTTATCGCTTCCGCCTAGAAACTGCCCTAGCATTTGAACGATCTTGTTTTCGTAGACCTGCTCGTATTCGCGCTTGAATCTTAGTTGCGATCTCGCAAGTTCTCCCGCGGTCGTCAGCGCGTCCTCTTCGCCGATCGGAATGCCTTCTTCATTGACAATACGCACGTTTTCAATCGTCAGTTTCGGCACGGCGTAAGCGACGAGGTGCTTTACGCCAAGCGCCTGTTGGCGGTTTATCTGCATTCCGTCGCGCAACGCAATCACAACGGAAGCGGTCGGCGGTACTTCTTTGCTAACGAACACCGACTCTTTTGGAATCGCCAGATGCACCTTCGCGCTTTTAACGCTATCCAAACTCTCGATCGTGGCGCTTAATTCGCCCTCGCGCGCGCGAAGCAGTTTAACCTGTTGATCGAAATCCGTCGCGCCAAACTCCTGCGCGTCAAACAGCTCGAAACCCGGACGGCTATCTCGCGGCAAGCCTTGCGTCGCCATATTCATTCTAACGCGATTGACCTGCTCTTTCGGAACAAAGATTACTCCCTCTTCGGGGATTTTGAATTTGACGCCTTGCGTTTCAAGTTGCTGGACGATCAGACCCGCGTCTTTGGCGCTAAGATCGCCAAACAGCTCGCGGTAACCGTCGTCGTAGTTTTTGGGGCTGGCGTAAACGATTAAAAGCGCGACCAAAGCCACGACGCCAACTAACGCGGCTAAAATCGTCGCCTTTTGTTTCGCGTTCAACCGCTTGGTTAGCGCGCTTAATTGCTGGACGAGAGCTTTAATATCCAAACGCTACCTCCACAGATCGCCAAAGAGCTTGAAAAAGCGATCGTTTTCGCTTTGCAAACCGATCGTAACGCGAATGGCGTTAAGATTGTAACTTGCCAGATCGCGCACAATCATGCCGCGTTTGAGTAGCGCGTTTGCGG
>JAISMA010000107.1 GCA_031276985.1 Helicobacteraceae bacterium
GACGAATATATAGAGATTGAACACAGAGGCAGAATCGCGGATATGTACGCGGACGACGCGAAGGCTATAGCCGACTACGTACTAGAAAGCAAGGTCGGCGATAAAATCGTTAAATGGCGATATAACGAACTGCCAGACTATCCCGCTCAGATAACAATCGGCGAAATGTGGATACCGCGTAAAACCGCGCTTGCGATATTCAAATATATCGACGAGCGGTTGCGCGAGTGGGAGATTACTTTTTACGAGGGCAAACAATGAGTACGGCGGCGACAATGGTTGCGATTGCGCTGGTTTGCCATGCGATCTTTTGGGTGTGCGCGGGCGCGATATTAGCCGCGCTAGAAAAGCATTAGGAGGCGGGGCGTGAGCGCGACAATGACGATCGTCGCTTTAGCGTGCCACGCCCTGCTTGTGTTGGGCGTAAGCGCGGTTTTAATCGCGCTGGATGATTAAGGAGGACATTGTGGTTATAGGCTACATCAGAGTTAGTACAGACAAGCAAACCGTTGAAAATCAACGTTACGAGATCAACGAGTTTTGCAAAAGCAAGAATATCGTTGTCGACAAATGGATCGACGAAACCGTGTCGGGAATGAAAGAGGCGGACGATCGCAAACTTGGCAAACTGCTCAAAGGTTTGAAAAAGGGCGACATTATGATCTGCGCCGAGCTTTCGCGTTTGGGTCGTAATCTGTTTATGATTATGTCCATTCTCAATTTGTGCATGCAAAAAGAGGCGCAGGTTTGGACGATTAAAGACGGCTATCGTCTTGGAAGCGATATTAGCTCCAAGGTTTTGGCGTTTGCCTTCGGGTTGTCCGCCGAGATCGAGCGCAATCTTATTTCGCAACGCACGAAAGAGGCTTTGGCGCGATTAAGAGCCGAGGGCGTTGTTTTGGGACGACCAAAAGGCGCTAAATCGGCGAAGAAAAAGCTCACGGGCAAAGAGCAACAGATGAAAGAGTTGCTTGCGAAAAAAGTGTCGAAATGCGCGATCGCGCGCATCTTGGGCGTTCATAGGCTCACGGTCGCCAATTTCTTGCGCGACGAGCTAAAGGACGCGGCATGAGAAGGTATTTTGAGCGGTTTAACCGCTTTATGGACAGCGACCAAACGCAGATCGCGTTCGCGCTGATTACGCTTGCGTACTTTTTGGCGCGATAGCCACGCCAAAAATGCAAAGCATTTTTCGGCGGATATTCGGGTCGCTACGCGATTTTTCGCGAAAAATCGACTTCGCGGTTTTATTCAACGCGAAGCAAGCAAGGAGATAGTTTTGTGCGATAAATGCAAAATCGACGATTACGAGCCAATCCGCCGCGTCGCCTGCCCGAAATGCGGGCGGCGCGTGGTTATGGTGATTGAGCCGCTATGGGACGCGATCGCGGGCATATCCGATAAGAGCGCGCGAAAGGCGAGCGTCCGTCTCGCCAAGCAAGCGGCGCGAAAGGCTGATAGATGCGAATAATCCGCGCTAATAAAGCGAGATTAGGGGAGGGGTATAGCAAAAAAAATAACGCAAAACTCCTGATGTGTGAAGTTGGTAACGCCAAAAATGCCAAAGCCCGACTATACCCCTCCCTTAATCGCGTTAGCGATCGCAATTCAGGCTTAGATTCTGCGACTACGCGCAGAATGACAAAAGGGACGCGATTTTTGGCGATAGCAATGCGCGATTTAATCGCGTTTAATAAGCGTTTTAATAACGATTAAAAGGGTGAAAAATGAGCGTCAAAAATAAAACCGCGATTTCTGGCGATAGCGCGCAACTGACGGAAAAGCAACTCAAGTTCAGGCGCGATATTCTCGCCAAAATACACCTTAGCGACGATTACCTCTTTATGAAGCAAAACGACGGCTGGCGCGAGTTTTTGGACGCGCATTTTGGCGTTTCAAGCGCGAAAGAGCTAGGGATTCAAGAGCTGAAAAACCTGCTAGGTTACCTGCAAAACAGAATCGATCGCAAACAAGTCCACCTTTACGCCGACGCGAGGGGCGGGGTTTGCCTCGCCGATTTGGACGATCGCTATTACACATGCCCTTCAAGCGAACGCTTCTTAGAGCCGCCCGATCCGACAATCGCGCTCAAAGCGACGGATAAACAGCTGGAGATTATCGCGTTTTTGTGGGACAAATTCGACTTACTAAAGCCGCTGGACGCGGGGGACGCGGGGGACGAAGCGGCGCGTAGCGACGCTCGCGTTAACAGCGCGTCGCGTAGCGGGCTTTGCCCTCGCAAGCAATGGCACGCATTGGGCGATTTTATCCGCCAAAAAATCCGCCGCGTGAACAGGCTGGAGGATCTGAACAAAAAAGAGGCGCAAAAAATAACGGGCGTATTGCGAAAAATCGTCGCGTTCTACGAGCAAAAAGAGCGCGAACGCCAAGAAGCCGCCGAAAGAGCGGAAGCGTCGAAACTAACGCCCGCCAATAATCCGCGCTGGCGTTCCAAACCGAGCGCAAGGAGCAAACGATGAAAAATAAAACAAGAGATTCTGCGACTAAAGCGCAGAATGACGAGAGGGACGCGCTCAAAGCGCAAACGCCCGCGAGATTTGGCGAGGAGTCGTTATGATTTGCCCTTTTTGCGCGCGCGATTCTTCAATGGTGCTCAAGACCGTTAAAAGTACGACCGTTATGCGCTGGCGCAAATGCGCGGCGTGCGGTCAAACGTGGCTAACCGAAGAGGCTTTAATGCGTCCAGTTTTCGCGCGCGAGGAGTCGCCGAAGCAAACCGCGCCGAAATCGCCCGCCGAAAAGCCGTGGAAGGTCGCAATCGCGGGCGATCAAAAGGGTGAAAAATGAGCGTCAAAAATAAAACAAGAGATTCTGCGACTAAAGCGCAGAATGACAAGAGGGACGCGCAGAATGACAAGAGGGACGCGCCCAAATTACCCGTCGAAAAACGCCTAAGCGTTTTTGGCGAGTTAAGCGCCCTGCATAAGAGTATATTGCGATCGCTGTTAATAAGCAAAGCGGCGCGAAAGCAAAGCGCCGAAACGCTAACCGATCGCTTCGCCGCGGATATAAGCGCGAAAGCAAAAGAGCGTTTAGAGCGGTTTTTGGGCGATCTGATTCAAACGATTATGAGCGCCGCCGAGCAAACCGATAGCGCGGACGTTTTGACGATTGGCGAGGCGATAGCGGACGGGTTTAGTTACAACCTCGCCTCGATCGCGCTGTTTGATTTGTATCGCCGCGCCCGCGATGAAAGCAAACAAAACGAGGTCAAAAAAGCCGATTACGGCGCTTCGGGCGCGAGTTTCGGCGCAAGGGACGCGGCAAACCTCGCCGCGCTTGAAAGGCAGTTTTTCTGGCTCAAAACAAGCGCGGACGAGCGAACCCGCGAAAAAATCAAAGAGGTATTGCGATCGGTGTTTGAGCCGCGAGACGGACAACCGCCGCTGGCTTATAACGAGATTGGCGCGGCTTTGCGCGCTAAGTTTGGCGAATTGGCAAACGCCGAGCCTTCAAGGTTGCAATCCGCGGGCTTTACTTTGGCGCGGCAAAACGTGAATATAGCGCACGCCGCGCAGATGATCGACGACGACGTTCCTTTCGCGCGCGTGCATGCGGATATGGACGCCAAAACCACGCCGATTTGTCGCTCTTTGCACGGGCGGCTTATCCCTATGGCGCATATTAAAGCGCAGTTGGATAAGATTACCGCCGCAAATTCAATCGGGGCGACAATCGCCGCTAGAGATATGTCCAAAACCGCGCCAATTTACGGCGAACTACCCGCCAATATAGGAATCCCGCCTTATCACTTCAACTGCCGAACGACGATATTGGCGCATTACGGCGCGACAAGTTTCGAGGCGTTAAGCGGGGCGCGATCGCCGCTGGAAGTATTGAGCGAATATCG
>JAISMA010000120.1 GCA_031276985.1 Helicobacteraceae bacterium
CGCGTTATTTATTAAAGCGCTCATACGATCTTTCCGTTCTCGTCGGTTTTAAGTCCCAAACTCCGGAAAAGCGCGTTCTGTTTGGCTATGACTATTTCGCGCTGGCGCTTTCGCTCCTCTTGCGCGATCCGCTCTTTTTCCTCTTGTTCTTTTGCCAATCTCTCTTGTTCGTTCAAGTTATTGATATGCTCAATATCGTATTGAGTTAGCGCTATAGGGTTGCAATCGCTAACCTCTATCTCAAAGCCGTAAGCTATCAAAGGATAAGCGGGATCGATATTGTCCCCGCTATGTCTATCTCTGTTTATGGCTTTGCGATATAGTAGCTTAACGTTAAATCCGATAACGTATTTAACTACGAAGTTATCCGTTCCTTCCACAATCAAACAACATACGTTAAGCGCGTCGCTTAACAGTTGCGCCATATCTGGCGCGTCTTTAGCGATTAGTTCGCGCTCTTTGTCTCGCGCCGATAAAAGAAACTCTATAATATCGACGCTTTCTTTAACTTCGTCTAAGTTAAAGTAGTTCGTCTTTTTATCCGCATACCTTGAAACGATAAGTCGTTTAGCGACATTTTTCAAAGGGCGCGATAGACATAGCGTTTGCGAGTAGTTTATATATAGTTCCGTAGTAGGTCGTCTTTCTATAAAAACGTTCTCTTTTGGTTTTTCCAGTTTGCCTATAAACGCGAAGCGATCGGACAAAGCGGAGACAATGCGGCTTATTTCGTATTGAAAGGCTATATCGTATAGATCGCGGGCGTTATCGTAGTATTCGGCTAGTTTATGAATGATATTCGCGTAGTTTTTCTCGCGCAAGGGCGAATTGTCGAACCGCTTTCTTATTTCGTTAAAGCGTTTGGCGTGGGCGGTTGATGTTGTCATTGGGATTTGGCGCTATCGAGGGCAAGCAGGGCTTGCTTGGATAATTTTTTGGCTTCGCCAACGCCGTTATTTGCGATCTCTTGAAAAAGCAATCTGGCTTTGGTTAAATCTTTTTTAATGCCTAAACCGTCTCTATGTATTACGGCGATCCAATATAAAGAGCCGTAATGGTTTTTATTTTTGTCGTAGGACTTTTGAAACCACTCGATAGCTTTGGGATAATCTTTTAGAACGTCTTTATATAGAAGCCCTAGATTATTAGGAGCGTTTATGTCGCCCATTTTATATGCGATCGTGTACCATTCGATAGCTTTGGGATAGTCTTGCAGGACTTGTTTATATAGCAAACCTAAAGCGTTAGCCGCTTCAGTGTGTTTTTTATTATGCGCGATCTGATACCATTCGATAGCTTTTGGGTAGTCTTTAAGCGTTTGGTGATAAAGCAAGCCTAAAGCGTAAGCCGCTTCAATGTCGTCCATTTTATACGCTTTTTCATACCATTCGATAGCTTTTGGGTAGTCTTTATCTATATCCGCGATAATTCCAGCCAATCCGTAAGCGCCTTCCGCGCTTCCCATTTGATAGGCTTCTTTATACCAGATTTTGCCGTTTTTATAATCGCCTAAACAGTCGGAATATACCATTCCAGCGCCAAGCGCGCAATCTTTATTGCCTCGATTGTAACACGTTTTATACCAATATAGCGCCTTATCGTAATCTTTGATATTTCTAACGTATATGCCCGCTAATAAAAAAGGCGCGTTTCTATCGCCCTTTTCGGATGCCTTTTCCAGCATTACGCCGTCGGCGTATTCCTGCAATCTCGGATCGCTTGCGAATAATGGAGAGATTAAAAGAAACGCGAAAGTAAAAAGAGAAATGATTATATTACTTGCGATTGATCGCTTAGGGGATAGATTCCCGCCTACGCGAGAATGACGATCTGTTTCATTGTTTAGATTCTGCGACTTCGCGCAGAACGACGGGAGGACGCGGGAATAACGAGAAAGGTTATTTATCGCGTTGGTTATCGCGTTATTTATTAAAGCGCTCATACGATCTTTCCGTTCTCGTCGGTTTTAAGTCCCAAACTCCGGAAAAGCGCGTTCTGTTTGGCTATGACTATTTCGCGCTGGCGCTTTCGCTCCTTGTGCGCTTTTCGCTCTTTTTCCTCTTGTTCTTTTGCCAATCTCTCTTGTTCGTTCAAGTTATTGATATGCTCAATATCGTATTGAGTTAGCGGCTTCATCTCGCATTTGGTTATGCTCGCGTGAAATCGACGCGAAGCGCCTACGGAGGAAATGGCGGGATGATTTTGCCGCTCCTTAAATTCATACGTTACGTCGTATTTAACCGCAAAGTTATCCGCTCCTTCCACAATCAAATACAAATAATTAAGCGTTCGTTTTAACAGGTTTATCTTTTCGTCGTTTGAGAACGCTTTGTCGAAGTATTCGCTAAACTCTTGAGAGCGTATAATTAACGCTATCTGATCGATCTTGCTCTCTTTGGCGCATTCAAGATATACGCTCTCGTATTTGCCCTCGTTAACTTCCGACGGTATTGCGCAGTTAATAAACAATCGTTTGGCGCTATTAAGTAGCGAAGGCGTTAAAAAGAGTATATCGTCGTAATCAATATAAACGGCGTTTAACGCTACAAGGCTAGATCCGATAGACAAACTTTTAGTTTCATCGGCTTTACCCGCAAACGCGAAGCGATCGGACAAAGCGGAGACAATGCGGCTTATTTCGTATTGAAAGGCTCTGTCGTATAGATCGCGGGCGTTATCGTAGTATTCGGCTAGTTTATGAATGATATTCGCGTAGCTCTTATCATGCAATGTCGAATAACCGCCGTATTTGTAGAACCGCTCTCTTATTTCATTAAAGCGTTTGGCGTGAAAGCCTTGAGAGTTGGGATCTCTGCCCGTAAATATCATGGGTAACGCCTCTAAGATCGTATAGCGTTTGTCGGAGCGTTTGTCGTATAATACGGAAGCGCTTATCGCCTCTTTAACTTCCTCGCTTTCTCTATCGGTTAAAGCGTCGGATATAATCAAGCCTATTTCGCTAGCGAGTAAAAGAACGGTTACGGCGATCCTAACGTGCGGAACGGGACACAATAAGCCGACGGATAGAACGCCTTGAGCGAGCGCGAAGCGTCGTCTCGCTAGGTTATAGCTTTCGCTGTAGGCGGCGTTGTCGTTTGTAAGATCAAGAGCGCTGGATATGTAAGTTAGGGGGATTAAAAAGCCTAATCCTTTTGCGAAAGCCGGAGTTTTTTTCATAGCGGAAGCTATCATAACGGAAAGCGTCGCGCTATCCGATAGCGCTCCAGTTATTTGATAGAACTTTGGAAGCGATCCGTTATCAAACATATTTTTAAGGTTAAACAGAGCGGTTACGCCGAATGATACTCTTAAGGCTTTAAGGGAGCGTTGGTAGAATTTGGAGGATTCTATAGCTTGACGCAATTTAGCGCTTTGCGATCCGCTTGTTCTACTAATTTCTTCGCTACCTTGCGATCCGCCTTTCGTATTGCTTCCTTGCCCCCCATTCCCAGCGTTATTCTCCGTTACAATTTGCGTCTGCCTTTGCGCCGTTCGCTCGGCTTTAATTTGCGCTTCGGTTTGCGATTTACTTTGCTCTTTCATCGCCTCGTCCGCGTTAATAGCGCCGCCCGCTATAGTCTTAACGTCGCCTAACAGCTTTTTAATCGCTCCGTATTCGGCTATGAAACTATCTCTGTTCTCGTCGCGCTTCTTAGCCGCTTCGGAATTGGACGCGTAGCGATTGTTCCGTTTTTCCCGCGCTGTAGTAAAATACTTTATCGCCTTGTCCAGATATTCGTCCTCTCCCTTCGCGTAAGCGCTCGCCTCTTGTTTGAAAGGCTTGAGAAATTCGTTTAGACCGGCTTCGTATTTGCCCTTTCTTGCTTTAGCGTGGGCGATTTGCTTAAACAGCGCCTCGTTATAAAGCGCGTAGATCTCAAGGTCGATCAGCCTTTGCGTAACGTTTGGAGCGAATTGGATTAGATAGCCGTATATGTCTTTATGCAAAAACGTCATAGCGCGTCTAACGTTGGCGAGATCGTCGCTAAAAGGCGAAAGCAGATCGCTTTCCTCGTCCAGATCGGATATTGGCGCTATCAGGTTGTAAAGCGTTCCAATCATAACTTTAGCGTAGTTAAACAAACGCTCCTCGCCTTGCTCTTTTACTACGTCGAACAGACTTTCGTAATAATCAAGCTCAAACGTAAGCTCCGTATGTTTAAGCGCCTCTTTTAGCTTATTCGCCTTCTCGATAGGAGAACCGCCGTAACTTGCGTCGTCGAATGGTTTTCGGGATTGTTTAGCGCCCAAAGAGAGCGATTCAAACTTAAGCGTTATTTTCGGATCAAACGATATGAGCTTGCGCGTCGCGTCCAAACTCTCGTATTCTTGAATAAGTTTGCTCTTGGCGTTGATAAAATCCTGATAAGCCGTTTGAAACTCAAGCTCGTTTCGGACGGCGTTTAACGCCTCCTCTCTAGCTCTTGGAAAGGATGCGAGTTTATTCGCCAGATCGTCGTATTGATCGCATAGCGTTTGGAGTTCGGGATATTTAGATCTCAGATCGCCGTATCTGTCGCTAAAGGCGAAAGAGAAGGCAAGCAAACGCGCAACCAGATCGGGCGAGGCTTGATTGTCTTTGTAATTAAGCGAGGCATACCCTCTTAATATATCGCCGTTCGCGCCGCGATAGGCGTAATATTTATTCGCGCCGACGCTAATCCTAACGTCGTTAGCCTTTATAAACTCCGCGCCCAAAAACGTCGCTTCGGCTACGCGCTCGTTTGCCGTATCGAGATCGACAAGCGGCTCCAGATCGCGATCGTCGCCTAGCATGGAGATGACTTCCTTAGAAAACCCTAACGGATTATTTAATACAAACCCTCTTATCTTTTCATACGTTTGCTTGAGCCGTTTTATATCCTCTTTATGAGCGTCGCGCTCCTCTTTGGTCGTATAAAAGCGCGTTACGATAGAGGCTACGCTATAGGCGTAGGCGTTCTTTGCCTTAAGCTCGTCGAAGAAGGGTTCGCAGTAGGCGTGGCGCATAAAGTATGAAAGCTCGTATTCGTAACGCAGATCCTCTATATAACCCATATAGTCGTAAACGCCCTGCAAAGCGTGAAATAGGCTTTTGTTTTTGAAATCTCTTTTAAGCGATTCCAAACTCAAATAAAAGAATCTGTATTTACCCAGAACTAAGTTTTCGCCTTTAACGGGAAAGTATAGCTCGTCGCTTTCGTCGCCTTCGTAGATCTCGTTTGCGTTGGAAGACGATATATTCGCTCTTTTCGTCTCGTCGGCGAAACTTTGAGACGAAGTATTGGCGATAATATGCGAATGTCTAACGTAAAGCGCCTTTGTCGGATCGAATAATTCGCGCTTTTTTAGCGCCTCGGGCAAAGAGCCGTCGGCGTTGTGAATCGGAATTGGAGAATAGACGAGAAGGCGATCTTCGTCGGCTTTGCAGGCGATAGCGTCGAAGTCGTATTTTTCCTGAGCGTTTGGATTGTAAAAGCGGATTTGACCAAATTGCGCGTTATACATAGGTTTGCCTACGTCCGCGCCGTCGTTGAGGATCATATATTCGGTCGTCGTATCGGTTGCGCGATCGACAACGTAAAGCCTCGCGTCCAAATACGGAAAAACCTTTTCATATTGGCGGGCTTTGCCTATAGCGTCTTGCATAGCGTAGTAGTTTGGAACTATCCTAAACTCCCGTTTTGCGCGAAGGGGTTTGAACGAGGTTTTAGCGCCGTCGCCTTTCTCGCCGTTCATCTCCTTTTCTAGCGCGGCTTTCAAGCTATAACGTTTGAAATCTTTAATCAAAGGCTCTCGAACGGTTCTAACGGGCGCGATAAACAAGCCTTTATAGGCTTTTATCGTTTCGGCTCTCTCTATCTCTACGACTACGTTGACGCGCTTCGCTGAAATCTTCCATTTTGTTTGTCCCGCGTCTTTAAGTATAAGCGGATAGCCTTTGTCGGTTTTGCAGCCGTCCACGCGCAATAAAAACGTGCCGTCCATACCCATAACGTTGTCTTCGGTGTCCGTGCCGTTGGCGCACGCGACCAATTTGCAAGGACCGCCCGCGACGCTGGGAAGTTTGCAATCTTTGATCTCAGCGCCCACAATATCCGTAATCAAAAGCGGCTTCTTTTCGCCTATGCAATACATGGTTTCGTTTGATTTAAGCTCGACAACGCCTCCGTGAGGGCAGGTAATCGTCCCCGCGTCGCAAATAACCCATGTATTCGCCATATTTAGATCCTTCTCGTTTTTATATTTTACGCTTATCTCGCCTTGCCGCCCGTCATCCCCACGCTTTCGCGTCCATTTGAACTTGACCAGATCGTATTTGCGCCGCTTAGATTATAGCCCAGCGTAAATTATAAAACGCAAATCGCCTTTACGCCGCTTTTTAGCCTACAAGTCGTTTGTTTTTCCGCTTGTCCAGCCATTTTATAACGATCATAATCAACGCCGCTTCCGCCATACTCGCCACGATAAACGCCGAGTATTCGCTTTCGGTTAGCAGTTTGCCGTTATGCCCGATCGTGGCGATTGCCACCAAAAAGGTCAGCGGCATCGATTGAGACAGCCCCACCTGCAACCGCTCGATAGCGCTAAAAGTAGATCGAAAAGCGACGAAAGAAGCCAATACCCGAATAGAGGTCATGGCAAAGAGTATCAAAGCCGCTTTGATCATAATATCCTGTTGCGCGATAAGCCGCAAATCCAGCGTGCCGCCCACGTGCAAAAAGAAAATCGGCGTTAAAAACCCAAAGCCGAACGCGCCCAATTTTTTTGGCAGATCGGCTTTATGCTCGAAGTGATTGGCGATAAACACGCCCGCCACAAACGCGCCAAGCACAAGCTCCAAATCCAGATAGATCGCGGCGGCGACAAGCGCGAAAAAGAGCGCGAACGCGATGCGAACGTCTTCGTCGAAACTTTCTTGCTCGGGCATAATTAGCTTTTTTAGCTTTGGAAACCACCAAAACAGCGCGGCGGAGACGTAGAAAAACAGCCAAACGCAAATCAACACGAAAAGTAGCGTCGCCATTGTTTGAACAAACGAAAAACTAAAGCCTTTAAGCTGAACGTAAGCGCTCAAAACGGTTAAAACGCAAATGCTGATAAGCTCGCCCGCAACGCCCAGCTTCAAACCGAAACTAAGCCATTCGCTCCTGCCGCGCGAGTGAATCAAAACGGCGATCATACCGACCGAGATCGTAGGCAACGCGGCGATATAAATCGGCGAAAGCCCAAGAAAAAAGGCAATCGCAATCGACAGCGCGTAAAGAATGGCGAAAAATACGGCGATCTTGCGCCACAGCGATCGCTTTATCGCGCCAAACTCTCGTAAATCAACCTCCATGCCCGCCAAAAACATCAGATACAAAAAGCCGACCGTGGCGATTGAGTCAAACAGCGCGTCGCCTTCGGCGAAAAAGCCGAAAAACGCCGCAATCGCGCCCAATATGATTTCGGTTACCGCCACGGGCAGACCGCTTAAGCGCGACAAAAACGGCGAGAGCATAATCAGCGCCGAAAGCGCCGCCAAAAGAACGATGTTTTCCACTAAAGCGCGGCTAACCTAAGCCCAAAAAGCAAAACGACCCCCGCAAACAGATAGCCGTCTATGCGATCCAGCGCGCCGCCGTGTCCGGGCAGGATTTTGCCGCTGTCCTTTACGCCCGCTTTGCGTTTAAGGTAACTTTCAAACAGATCGCCGAATATCGAAGCGATCGCGCAAAGCGCCGTAATCGCCGCGATCTCCCAAAAGCCAATTGAAATATCGACGCCGTTCATCTTAATCGGCGACAAAATTCCCACAATCGTTCCCAATATTGTCGCCGCCGTAACGCCGCCCGCCACGCCCTCGATTGTTTTGTTCGGACTCGAAGGGCTAAAAGGGGTTTTGCCTAGCGTTTTACCAGTGTAATAAGCGCCCACGTCGCACGACAAAACGACTATCAACAGCCAAACGTAAGCGCCGATTCCAAACTCCGCGTACAGCGAAAATAAAAAGAGTAGCGGCGCGGCGGGATAGAGTATTGGCATGGCGATTTTCAGATCGCGTTTTTGATCGAAAGCCACAATCGACGCGGCGATCAAAATCGTCAAAACAAGCGCCTCGATCGGACGCGGATAAAAGATCGCCGCAAGCCATACCGCCGCGCTTGCCAGCCAGAGCTTTATATCGTTTCCGAAGCCAAACAGCGCAATCGCCTCTTTGGACGCGACGATAAAGACAATCGTCAAAAACGCGCCAATCACCCAAATTGAGTGAAAAACGCCCGCAATCGTTACAATCGCAAGCAACGCCAACGCCGTGCGCCATCTTTTCGCGTCGCTTTTTAACCGCGCAAGCAAATCCATAAACTCTCCTAAACTCTTATATCAAGCAGACGCGCTTCAATCGCCGCCTCTTTTTCGGGCGGCGCGGCGCGTTTTTTGCGCGCGCGTTCCTTCTCGTCGTCCTCTTTTTTTTGATGCTCGCGATCGGGATTAACCCCCGCGTCCTTTTCGGCGGGTCTCGTCTCCTCGATCGCTTGGCGCTCGTCTTGCGCGATCGCGCCCGCTACCGCGGTTTGAAAATCCGCCCTGCTGTGCGCCTGTTGCTGCGTTTGCGACGCGGCGGGCGCGTTCTGATTGGCGTAAATCACGCTTCCAATTGGAGTTATCGACGTTTTAGTCTCCTATTCCAGCCGAACGGCGACGCTTTTTTGACGCGAATAAGTTACGTGAGCGCCGTATTCGACTTTAACGAATTGTCGCTTTGTATAATCGACCAAATAGTCCCCTTTTTCGCTAAGCGAAAAACGGGCGCAAAGTTGCGCGGCGCGTTTTATCACGTCGCTTGGAAGCTCCTCTTTGGCGCTTTGGACGATCAGGTGCGCGCTTGGGCGAGACTGCAAATGCAACCACGTGTCGCGGGCTTTGGCGCGTTTTAGCAACAGCGCGTTGCCTTTTTCGTTGCGCCCTAGCAAAACTCTGAAACCGCCTATCATAAACTCCTCGATCGGCTCGCGTGATCGCTCGACTATGCCGCGCTTTTGTCCGCTTGGCAGAACGCTTCGCAGATCGCCTAGCGTTTTTGATTCGTTTATCGCCAAAATCAGGCGGTCGTAAAAAGCCAATCGCTCCTCCAGATTTTGCCGCTCTTGAAAAACGCCTTTGGCTTTGGCGCGAAGTTTCCTAGCGCGCGAAAACTTGCGTTCGGCTTCCTTTTGCGGCGCGTCCAAACGCTCCAGAGCGATCAGCCGCGTTTTGCCGTCGAAATCATCGATTCGCGCCTCTTTGCTGTACGGCGCGATCTTAGCCAGATTAGCCAATATCAGCGTTGCCTCTTCGCCAAGCAAATTCGCTTCGTTTTCCAGCGCGGACGGCAAGGCGAGATCGTTTAAGAGCCGTTTTATTTTATCGGATTTTTCGCGCGAAGCGGCGAGCGCCGCGTTTTTTTTGCGTTCTAGCTCGTCAAAATCCAGCGCCGCGAGTCTCGATCGCATAAGAGCGCGAATGTCGTCGATTGGCGCGATTTTAGGCGCAAAAGGCGGTTTTGGCGGCGGCTCGTAGCCAATCTGAAGCCGCGTCGTTCTGCGAAGACTCTCCAAAATAACGTCGTTCGCTCCAAGCAAAAGCGCGTTGAATCGGCGCGGAACAAACTCCAAAACCAGCGCCGTGGCGAATGTTTTCCATCCGTCCGCTTTAACAAGATCCAAGCGCAGAATTTTGTCGCCTTCGCAAAGCGCCGCTTTGGTTATGTCGCTTTGGCTTGCTCTGCTTGTTAGCAGTTGATCAAAAGGCGCGTTGAACGTCGCGCCGAAATCCTCGTTTTCAAACGGCGCTAAAATCGGCTCTCGCGCCGCGAAATCGGCAATCCATCGCTCGTCTTCAAAACGCATGTAAAGTCTGTTTTCGCCGACGCGCTTGCAACGTAGCAGCCGTTTTTTTTGGCTGAAAATCGTCGCGATCGCGTTAAGTTCGCTATACTTCATAATCTTTTCATTCGCGTTTTTTGGGAGCAATTTTACCAAATGCTTTACCGCCGCTTCGCCAAACCGCTTTTCGACCGCTTCGCCGCGCTGATTTTGTTAATCGTTTTATCGCCGATCGTGGCGATAACGGCGTTAATCGTTCGCGTCAAGCTAGGAAGCCCCGTTTTGTTCAAGCAGATTCGACCGGGGCTAAACGAAAAGCTATTTACAATTTATAAGTTTCGCACGATGAGCGATCTGCGCGATCAAAACGGCGATCTGCTTAGCGACGAAAAGCGCCTTACGCGATTCGGGCGCGTTTTAAGATCGCTAAGTTTGGACGAAACGCCGCAACTTTTTAACGTGTTGCGCGGCGATATGAGTTTTATAGGACCTCGTCCGCTTTTGATCCAATATCTGCCGCGTTACAACGCCTTTCAAGCAAAGCGCCACGGGGTAAAACCCGGCGTAACGGGACTCGCGCAGATAAACGGGCGCAACGCGCAAAGCTGGCAAGAACGTTTTGAGTACGACGTTTTTTACGCGCTAAACCTTAGTTTTTGGCTCGATCTGAAAATCGCGGCGCTAACGGTTTTCAAAGTCCTAAAACGCGAGGGCGTGAGCGATAAAAACGCCGCGACGAAAGCGCCGTTTTTGGGCAACGGCGATCGCGTTTTTATCTACGGCGGCGGAGCGCACGCGCGCGTGGCGGCGGATTCGGCTAGGCGAATGGGACTTAGAATCGAGGGTTTTATCGACGACGATCAGTCCAAAGGAATAAGCCGCGAGACGTTTTTGCAAAAGGCGCGAAGCGAACGATTTTGCGTCGCGCTCGGCATTGGCGAGAACAAGGCGCGTCAGGCGATCGCGGAGCTTTTGCGAAAGGACGGCGCGGAGATTATCGCAATCGTCGATCCGTCGGCGGTAGTTAGTCCGTCGGCGCATATCGGCGCGGGCGCGGTTGTTTTTGCAAACGCCGTGATTAACGATCGGGCGCGAATCGAGGAGGGAGCGCTCGTTAATTCGGGCGCGATCATAGAGCATGATTGCGTCGTCGGCGCGTACGCTCACGTCGCGCCTAACGCGGCGTTGGCGGGCGGCGCGAAGGTCGGAGCGCTGGCGCATATTGGAATCGGCGCGTCGCTAATCCAAAACGTCGTCGTCGGCAAAGCGGCGATAATCGGCGCGGGCGCGGTCGTTTTAGGCGAGATCGCGCCGTTTGCCGTCGCAATCGGCGTTCCCGCCCGCGAAATCGCCAAACCTCGCCTTTGAACGATTTTATATCGGTTTTTTCGGCAAGATCGTCGGCGTTTTAACGCGTTAAATAAATATATTTTTTGCGTCTATTGAATAATTAGCGATAAATAACTCTCTTCCTTTTTGCGAAGCGCCCTCGATTACGTTTCGCATTCCGTAAGTCGTCTCCCACGCGACTATATTCGCAAATGAAAAAAGCTCCCGTATATATTCGCAATCGTCATAAGTAATAAGCCATTTGTGCGGACACTTTTTCATAACCTTCGCAAAGCGTTCGTGATCGAAGGCTTTATGCAGGTTTCCGTTTTTGCCGTACAAAGACGATTTAACGGCGGAGTAGTAAGGCGGATCGAGAAAAATAAAAACGCCCTCGCCGTCCGCGATAACGACTTCCTCGTAATCGAGATTTGTTATAAGCGCGTTATCTAGCGCTCCGTGAAGCGCTCGAAGCCTAGCGATCGCGCTATGCGTAAATCTACCGCTGAAAGCCGCTTCGCTAAAGCCGCCGCTTAAACTCGTTCCCGAAAACGTAACGCGGTTATAAACGAAAAACGCGGCGGCGCGTTCAAGATCGTTAAAATTCTTAGCGCTATCGTT
>JAISMA010000177.1 GCA_031276985.1 Helicobacteraceae bacterium
GCGGCGTTACACGCGCTAATCGACGCAATTTTGGGCGCGTGCGGTTTGGGCGACATTGGCGGCTGGTTTCCCGATAGCGATCCGTCGTTCAAAAACGCCGACAGCGCCGCGCTTTTACGACTGGTTTTGGGCAGGATTCGCCGTTTTGGGTTTGCGCTCAAAAGCGCGGATATTACGATCGCCGCGCAAAAACCGCGACTGGAAAACTACAAGGTCGCGATGAAAAAGAGCGTCGCGCGCGCGCTGAATCTGCGCTACGAGCGCGTCAATATCAAAGCCACGACGACGGAGAAATTGGGCTTTATTGGACGAGGCGAAGGACTAGCGGCTTTTGCGATCGCAAGCGTTGGCTACGCCTCTTAAATCCGCCGCCATATTGCGCGGCGCTTTCTAATATATTGTCGCCCCCGATTGCGTTACGCTTTGTGCTCTTCACGCTAACCCTCCGCCTTTGACGATCATAAGCATCGTCTACGTTTCTTAAATCAGCCGCCCGCAAAGCGCGAATGCCAATTTTTGGTTTGTTTTGCTCATTGTGAAATCTTTTCTTAATCTGTCGCCCGCGAGCGCGAGCGCCAATCGTCCGCGCCTCCCGTCATTCCCGCGACAATCCTCTTGCGAAGGCAAGGAACTCGCTCTCAACCCGTCATTCTGCCGAAGTCGCAGGGTCCAACTCGCTACGCGTCCGCATTGCGTCATACCCGCGACGAAGCGCTCACGGCAATACCTTATTCGCGCGCTTCATAATGACTTTTTGCGTCATACCCGCGACGAAGCGCCAGCCCACGATAGCGGCGCAAGGCGCGTAGGAAGGCGGGTATCCAAACATTGCGAAGTAATGACAAGCGCCACTAAATAACGAACGCCTTAATTCTGGATACCTGCTTTCGCGGGCATGACATAAGGCGTGGACGCTTCGTCGCGGTTATATGATGATAGGCGCTTTCAACGACTTAAAGTAATGCGAATGGCTTAAATACTAGTTCCGCTCATAGATTACGACGAAAACCATTAACCTAGAAAGCGCGTTCCCTTTAGTTACAAGGAAAACATGAATACAATCGATGAAATTGAAAGCGCGTTACTTTTAGTTGCGATGAAAGTCATTGACTCGTAAAGCGTGGAGCTTTAAGTATGGCGAAAATGCGAGAAGCCTCGATTAGCTCGGAAGGCGTGTGGCGATCGTTATAGATTTTGCCCAAACCAGCGCGAAATATCCGATCTGATCGTGTTGCGAAGCACGACGCCCGCGATAAAGTCGCTCGTATGCGCTTTTTTCAGCAATGTAACTAGCCCGTTGCGATCTTGCGTTAGATACGGATTGTCCACTTGCTCCAAATCGCCCATAAACACAATGCGCGATCCCTTGCCAAGCCGCGTGCCAAGCAGTTTTATATCGGCTAAAGAAGCGTTTTGCGCCTCGTCGAAAATCACAAATTTGCGTGAAATTGTAACGCCTCGCGCATGCGCTAGATCGACCATTTCTATATTGTTTTTTTCCATAAAACGCTTCGTGGCGGCTTTGCTTTCCATTGTGTTCACGTCGCCGCTATATTCAATTGCGTTTTTAAGCGATTTTTTGCGAAGTTCTTCGATGATTAGGTTAATCGCGCTAAAAAGCGGATACATAAAATAACTTAGTTTTCTTTCCTCGTCGCCCGCGCGAAAACCAAGTCGTTCGGCGCTTGAAACCGCCTCGATCGTATTACGCAAATAAACGATTCCGTCGACAATTTCCTGCTCGCATAACATAAGCCCCGCTTGCAAAGCCATTAACGTTTTTCCGCTGCCCGTGCTACCGCTAACCGCCGTTACTTTATTTTGCGGGTGGGTCAAAATACTAAGCATAAATTTCTGCTCCAGATTGTGCGGCGCGACGACAAGCGCGGCGTTTTCGTAAAGTTTGTCAAAAAATAGCTCCTCTTTGCGTCCGCCCGCGTCGATATAAAAGTGCGGTCTGCCGTTTTCGTCCGTCTCTTCGTATTGCGCCCATTCCGTTTTGCTTGCGTTTGGATTATTAGCGCCGATTTTGTGAAAAAATTCCAGCGTTTTATAATCGCTAACCGTGTCTTCGTAAAACGATTCTGTTTTCACGTCTCGCGTAAGCGCGATAATTTTTAACGAAATATCGTTTGTGATTAGTTTTAGGTTATAACTACTCGCAATCTCAAGAATTTTAAGATCGTTGCGATCGTTTTGCGCGTCGTAGCGCTCGCGGTGAATTACGATCAGTTTCAGCTTGCCTTTATCTCCGCCGCGATCGCACGCGAATTCGTAAAAATGATCGCCTTCTTTGATCTCGCCTTTTGGCTTTGACGCGGCTTTGGCGGCGCTACCGATAAATATGCGAAAAAACGCGCGGGCAAAAAAGCCGATATTGGCGCGTTCGGTTTTTTTGCGATCTAGCTCTTCCAAAACCACGTTGGTAATATAGAGGCTGTTTTCGCCGCCGCTATATAGCGCGTAGAGATTATCGGGATTGTCGAGTATGACGGACGTGTCGATTAGAAAATGTTTTCTCAAGCGGATTTCCTCTTAATTTTGGTTTTTTTAGCAACTCGCGTTCCAAATTAGCGCGTTTTTTGTCCGCAAC
>JAISMA010000198.1 GCA_031276985.1 Helicobacteraceae bacterium
TATTCCGGAATTGCATAACGCGCAACGCCTGAAAGCGCGGATCGCTTGCGCGGCGCTTCCCCCGCCCTTGAGGGCGGGGGGCAGGGGGGCGGGTGAATGCGCGGCAAACTTGGCTTGCGTTTTAATGTTGAGATTAAGCAAACGCGAAGCCTTTAGGTTAACATAATCGTTTGTTCTGCGAAACTTGGCGCGTTTTTACGCGAAAAAAGCGCGGCATAAAACCGCGAAAATTAAAACCGCCGCGCTTTTTTCCGCGTGTCTCCAAAAAAACGCGGTCAGTTTGCCGCAGAATGTCCGATTATGTTAATCAATCAGCTCAGCTTTTTAATCACACAAAATAACGATTGGCGGACTTTCACTACTCCTACAAAAAAAACGCTTGCATCCGAAGATTAGCGCTCGCCAAACTCTTCAAAACCTCTAAAATATCCCGTGTCTCCAGAAAAATATATCGTTTTGCTTCCTTCGATTAGAAAACCGCCTCATAACGTAGAATCAACGCCCTGCCCTGCCCTTAACGACCAGTGTTGCGCGGGCAAAAACGTATAGGCAATTGCGCCGATCGTTACGCTGTCGTACCAATCAAGCTCGTATATCTCTTTTGCGCCTAAACTTTTGAAATATTCGCCCATATTAAGACCCGCGATAAATATCGCCTCTTTTTTAAGTGGGCGGCAATTATTTATTAAATTTATCGCGTAACGAGCGCGGCGGCGGCAAGTTCGCTTAAAGCGAGCGCGAAACGATCGCTATCGTTTGGGCAGCGGGCGATCAAAACTTCTTCGTAGCCTATTTTTTTTGCGAGATCGTAATATTCGATTGAAAGTTCATAATCTGTTTCGAGATTGTCAATCGTAAAACTTAGCGGAACGATTAGCAGTTTTTTCGCGCCTTTGGCATATAGATCGTTAATAGCCATTTCCAGCGACGGCGTTATCCATCTAAGCGGTCCAACTTTGGACTGGTATGCCAAACATATATGCTGAAATTCGATATTTTCCAGCGTTAAACGCTTTGATAAAATCCTAACGTGCGCCTCGCATTCGCTCTGATATGGATCGCCTTTGTCAATCACGCTTTGCGGCAAGCCGTGTGCGGAAAAAATCAAAGCGAATTCGCGCGGGTTTTGCGAAGATAGCGCCGATTTAATTTCATCGATTATGCACGCGTTATATGTTGGGTGATCATAAAAACGACCAACAAGCGCGATCGGAAGGCTAAAAGATATTTTTTTCATCTCGTCGTAAAAATGCTCCAGCGACGAAAGCGTCGTAGCGGTGGAATACTGCGGATAGAGCGGCAGTAGAACTAGTTTGTCCGCGCCGCTCGCTTTAATTTTTACGATCGCTTCATCGGTAAAAGGCGGCGCATAACGCATGGCGATAAAAACGGGCGCGGACGTAATTTTTGAGAGCTTTTTCGCAAGCGATCGCGTGTGATTTAATAGCGGCGATCTATCGCCGATTAGCGCATAATTTGCTTGCGCTTTCGCTTTGCGTTTTGAGACGATTACCCATGCTAAAAAAAAACGAAGCGGACGAAAACCTATGCGTAAAATATGGCGATCGCGAAACATATTTTTCAAAAACAGCGGAATCTCTTCGGCATTTGAAGCTCCGCCCATATTCAAAAGCGCAATCGCGTAGTTAGACAACCGCTATATCCGCGTTTAATTCATAGCGTTTGCGCGATCTTTTGGCTCTCATTTTTCAGAACGTTGCCGCGCATATTCTTTTATGATTTTCTTTTCAAGATAATCATAAACAGTTTTGCCGCGATTGATAGTTTTCTGCAATATGAACAACTCGTAAAAAACGTAGCAGCTTCCAATATACGGCGTAAACAAAACGGCTATGGTTTTGATATAGTTTGGTTTAATCGGATAGCGGCTTATTAACTCCGTCATCTGCATAATATCGACGTTAAGCGCCTTATATAATCCAAACCCGAAAATCATTGCGATATTTAGCAAAACGCCGAATATCAACTCGCTTTCATACGACAACAAAATCTGTTGCATATTAAACCTCCTTAAACGAAAATTTCTCGGCGCATAGTTTAGCGCGAATTTGCTCTTGGTGTTCCGCGCCTTTGGTTTCGAGCGCTACCGATACGTACGCGTCGCCGTAATCAAGCGACCTAGCGGTGCGATCGTAATCGATATGCACAATATTCGCGTTTGCTTCCGAAAGCGCCGACGAAAGTTTACGCAAACTACCGGGTTTGTCGATAAGCGTTACGGTTAACAACATTTTGCGGTGCGATTTCACCAAGCCTTTTTCGATGATAACGGATAGCATAGTTACGTCGATATTGCCGCCGCTTAAAATTACGCCGACTTTCGCGCCTTTTTGCAGATTCAAGCGATCATGAAGCGCCGCCGCCGCGCCGACCGCGCCAGCGCCTTCCACGACGATTTTTTGTTTTTCTATTAAAAATAAAATCGCGTTTGCAATCTCCTCATCGTCAACTTCTACAATATCGTCGACAAGCGAGCTAATATATGCAAAGGTCGTCAAAGAAACGTCTCTAACCGCTATGCCGTCCGCGATCGTGCGAACGCTTTTGCTATTAAGCGGTTTTTTGGCGTAGAACGAATTTTTCATAGCGTTTGCGCCAACCGCGTTAACGCCTATTATTTTAACGCTTGGCTTAATCGTTTTCGCCGCCAGCGCTACGCCGCTAATCAATCCGCCGCCGCCGATCGGCGCGACAATCGCGTCCAGATCGCCGATTTCTTCAAGCATTTCAAGCGCAATCGTTCCTTGCCCCGCTATAACCGCGTCGTCGGCGAATGGGTGAATAAAAGTCAGATCGCGCTCTTTGGCGTAGGACAAAGCGTGATCGTACGCCTCGTCGTAATTTTCGCCGCGCAAAATTGTCGCGCCGCCCAAACTTTTAACGCCGTTTACCTTCAAAAGCGGCGTGGCTTCGGGCATTACGATATAACTTTTAACGCCGAAATAACGCGCCGAATAAGCCACCCCTTGCGCGTGATTTCCGGCGCTTGCGGCTATTACGCCTTTTGCGCGATCGGCGGCGCTAAGCGAGGCGATTTTGTTAAACGCGCCGCGCAGTTTGAAACTACCGGTATTTTGCAGATTTTCTTTCTTGAAAAATATATTCAAACCCGTTTGCTCGCTAATAAACGGTCCAAACGCAAACGGCGTTTTTGCCAACGCTACGTCTATGCGCGATCTAGCGTCTTGTATATCTTTAATGTTAATCATTCAAACGCCTCTTTATATGCTTTTGCGACGCAACGATCCTGAACGGCGATAATGCCGTGTCGCTCGGCTTTTTGGCAAGCCTCGTCGTTTATAATTCCCTCTTGAAGCCAAAAAATTTTAACGTCGTTGCGCGCGATCGCTTCGCTAATCAATTCATTGGCGTAACTTGCTTTGCGAAACATAACTATCATATCGACCTTATTTGGAATTTCGCTTAGCGATCTAAAGACTTTTTCTCCTAAAATTGTCTCGCCTTTTGGATATATTGGCGCGATTTTATAGCCGCGCTCTTGCATATATTTTGATACCTGATGGCTAGGCTTGGACGCATCTGGCGAAAGCCCCGCGATCGCTATCGTTTTTATGTCGTTAAAAATCGTTTTATAATCCATTTGCTTTGTCTTTGACGTTTTGTCGGCAAAATTAGCGCGAATCGAATTGCCGTCGCTTGCTCTTTGCCGTTTATTTGACGCGAGAGTATATCAAAACCAGCATTTCGATTGGCGGTTGACTTGCGATTGTTTGCGTTTTTTGGAGATGGATTCCCGCCTTTCTCCGCGCCCGCTTTTCCTTCGGAAGCTGTCGCTACGCGGGTATGACGGCAAATGAAAACGAAAAAAAGCGCGCGAAATAAAACAGCGGTTAAAACAAAGTTATCGTTTTAACCGCGTTAAAATGTAATCGCGTAAGTTACTAGTTTTCCCAATAAAGATACGGCAAACCGTTGTTCTTGGACGCATCGATCTTCCATGGATGATCGTCGTCGTCTCCAAAAAACCAGCCTAAACCGCCAAGTCCGTCGCCGTTTATCGCGCTTTCGTAAGTCAATCGCGTTTTTAGATCGCCAATGGTTTTAGATGTTCCATTATTGCCAGCGCCAACCGCCGTTATAGACATAGAACTTAGCGTGAAATTGTTTGAAACAGTAGTGTCGCCGCCTTCGATCAAGCCGACTATGCGATCTACGTGAGAGTTTCCGCTAACTTGCGAATTGATTGCCGCGTTATTTTGGAGCGTTGGATGAGACTCAACGTTTCCGGCGATACCGCCGACGCCGATATCTCCGCTAACGTTTCCCGTCGCGTAGCTGTTGGCTATCAACGCGTAGGCGCGAACTCGTCCGCCAATACCGCCGACAAGACTATATCCGCTAACGTTTCCTTCGGCGTAGCTGTTGATTACGTCTCCGCCTAGTATTCCCGCTATACCGCCGACGCAACAAAACGTTCCGCTAACGTTTCCTGTCGCGTAGCTGTTGATTATACGGTGTGCAACGGCTCCCCCGATACCGCCGACGTCACTGTCTCCGCTAACGTTTCCAGTAGCGTAGCTGTTGATTATAAAGCCTCCTGCCATTCCCGCGATACCGCCGACATAACTGCCGACTGCGCTAACGTTTCCGGTCGCGTAGCTGTAGGTTATTGAGCCGTTATCGCTTCCCGCTATACCGCCGACGCTACTGTTTCCACTAACGTTTCCGGTCGCGTAACTATTGGCTATTAAGCCGCCACTGCCTCCTGCGATACCGCCGATAGCATGATTTCCGCTAACGTTTCCAGTCGAGTAGCTGTTGACTATCAAGCCGTCACTCCATCCCGCGATAGCGCCGACAAACTCGCCTCCCGTTACCGCTTTGCCTTCGGCTATTTCAACGCCAATATTTCTGATTTGAGCGACGTCGATATAGCCAAAAAGACCAACGCAATCAATCGCTTGTCGATCAATCCATAAGCTAGTAATCTTGTGATTGTCGCCATTGAAGATACCGTTAAAATGGATTGTCTCATCGCCGATTGGCTTCCAGCCCAAAGCGCCTTCAAAGCCCGCGCCGCTTTCGTCCAGCGCTATATCGTTCAAAAGAATATATTTGCCGTTAAGCGTTACAGCGTCTGCGTTGATAGCGGCTAATCCATTCTGATCGGTTATCTCCGTAACGTTAGCTTCGGCGTAAAGGCGTATATCGCCTGTAATGGAATAAGCGGTTTCGCCTAAAACATCCGTATCGCTTGAAGCGGCGTATAACGCGCTTGCGTTTATATCTAACGTTGTTTTTAACTCGGCTATATCGATAGCGTTTGACGTAACATCTGTCGATCCGTTAAAGTCAAGATTGGCGTCGTAGAACGAAACGCTATAAACGGTTGCGTTTTGTTCGGCGCTACTCTTTTTTTCGCTTTCTCCGCTTGAGCCGCAACCAATCAAAAAGAACGAAACGGTTGCGATCGCTAAGAACTTGACTAGTTTAGAGCTAAAACTTGCGGGGGGGGGGGGGTGAACTTCGCAGAGGCGAACTCTACGTTTAACGAAGCCGATGTTTCAGCCGTCGTTTTATTCAAACGCTTTGCGGCGTTTGAAAAGCTTTGATCTGTTCGCTTTGTTGAAGCGATAACCGAATTGTCCGATTTAACGGGCAAGATAAGCGATTGCATCTTGCAATCCTCCTTGTGATGTTGGATTTGAAGCGAATGATAATAGTAAGGTTTTACTTAAAATCGTCTGAGGTTTTGGAAGTTTTTTGCGATTTTCAATGACTTTCGTTGTTTTTTAGACGATTTGCGCTGTTTCTGGCGCTTCCGAACGATTGTCGCTCAGATTGAACGTTTTTACGTTGTTCTGAATGAATTTGCGCGATTTTAGAAAGGATTTGCTAGGTGGAGCGGAAGACGGGAATCGAACCCGCGACCTTTTGCTTGGGAAGCAAAAGCTCTACCTCTGAGCTACTTCCGCGCCGTGAAAAAGCGCAATTATGCCAAAGGTCGACTAATACCGCCGCCCTACCCTATTTGCCAATCTATCGAGCGCGAAGGGCGGAAAGATTGGGCGGGCGGTTTTGAGTTTGCGCGGCGACTGCGTTTTAATCGACGGTTAAGAAACGATTAAGAGCTTGCGGCGTTCAGCCGATCGGCTTGTTTAGGCGATCGGGACGCGATCGGGCTTGGAGCTTTGATCGCGGTTTGCGGATTTTGGCTATAATTAAATCTTAACAATCAGAATTAACGGGCGGGATATGGGACTAACGATTACCGAAAAAATCTTTTCAGATCGCGTCGGCAAAACGGCGCGATCGGGCGAAATCGTCCGCGTAAGCGTGGATATGACGATTGCCAACGATATTACTTCGCCGCTTAGTATCCGCGCCTTTGAACAATCCGGCGCGAAACGCCTCGCCAATCCGAACGGGTTTGCGATTTGCATGGATCATTTCATTCCCGCGCAAAATATCAGCTCGGCAAATCAGGCGCGAATCAGCCGCGATTTTGCGCTAAAGCACGATCTGCCACACTTTTTCGACGAAAAAGATATGGGCATAGAGCATGCGCTTTTGCCCGAAAAAGGGCTTATCGCGCCCGGCGATATTGTTATCGGCGCGGACAGCCACACCTGTACGCACGGCGCTTTGGGCGCGTTTGCCACGGGCATGGGATCGACCGATTTGGCTTATACGATGACGACGGGCAAAAACTGGTTCAAAATCCCCTCCTCTATCAAAGTTGAACTGCGCGGCAAACCCGCAAAACACGTCTATGGCAAAGACATTATTTTGGAGACGATCGCGACGCTAGGCATTAGCGGCGCGACTTACAAAGCGCTGGAATTCGTGGGCGACGGGCTTAAATATCTTGGTATGGACGATCGCTTCAGTCTTTGCAATATGGCGATCGAAGCGGGCGCAAAAAGCGGAATCATCGCATGCGACGACGTTACCGAAGCGTTTCTAAGCGACAAGCCGTTAGCCAGAAAACCTAAAATCTTCGCTTCCGACGCGGACGCTTATTACGAGCGGACGATCGTAATCGACGCGGACAAAATGGAGCCGATCGTCGCCTTTCCGTTCCTGCCCGAAAACAAGCGAACTATCGGCGAAGCGGCGAAAATGGGCGTGAAAATCGATCAGGGATTCATCGGCAGTTGCACCAACGGGCGCATAAGCGATCTAAGAATCGCCGCGAGCATTCTCAAAGGGCGCAAAGTAGCCAAGCATGCGCGGCTTATCATAACGCCCGCCACGCAAAAGATCGCGCTTCAAGCGCAAAAAGAGGGGCTTTACGAAATTTTCGCCGAAGCGGGCGCGGTGGTCAGCAATCCCACGTGCGGCGCGTGTTTGGGCGGTTATATGGGCATTTTAGGCGACAACGAGCGGTGCGTTAGCGCCAGCAACAGAAACTTTGTCGGCAGAATGGGATCGAGCGCCAGCGAGGTCTATCTAGCCAATTCCGCAGTCGTGGCCGCAAGCGCGATCGCGGGCGAAATATCCGATCCTAGGAGTTTATGATGAGCGACAACGGCGGAGCGACAATTCTTTCAGAGCTAAAAGTTTTACTTGTCGAAGACGATCACGGCGTGCTAGACGCAATCGCCAAAATTCTAGGGCGTTACGTGGGCGAGCTTTACGTCGCCACAAACGGCAAAGAGGGCTTGCATATCTATTCGCTGTACAAGCCCGACATAGTAGTAACGGACATCAAAATGCCCGTAATGGACGGGCTTAAAATGGCGCGGGAAATTCGCAAAATAAACGCCGACACGCCCGTTATTATCGTTTCGGCGTTTAGCGAATCGGAGTATGTGGCGGGCGCGGTCGATCTGGGCGTGTGCCAATATCTTTTCAAGCCGCTGGAGCTTGATCAAATGCTTGACGCTTTGAATAAATGCGCGCAAAATCTGTCGCTAAAACGCGAAATAGCGCAAAAAACGGCGGAGCTAAACGCCAATCTTAAAATCCTGCTCGATTACAAAAAAGCTATCGACATCAGCGCGATCGTCTCGAAATCCAACGCTTCCGACGCGATCATCGAGGTAAACGACGCCTTTTGCGCCGCGTTTGGCTACGCGCGCGAGGAGCTAGTCGGCAAAAGCTACAAGATAATCGAATGCCCGCAAGAAAATCCTGAAACCGTCAACGCGATCAAAGCGGCTATCGCGGGCGCTAACGTGTTTAACGGCGTGGTGCAAAACAGAAGCAAAAACGGCGATCTGCTCTATTTCAATCTGACGATCGCGCCAATCGCGGACGTGAACGGCGAAACGCTGGAATATATCGATTTGCGTCAGGATATTACGCCGATCGTTATGCGGCGTTACAAGGACGACTTGACCTCCTTGCCGAACAGATACGCTTTGGAGCGCGATTTTCCAAGCGCCCCGCGCCCCGCGCTGTTTGTTTTGAATCTCGACGGCTTTAGCGAAATCAACGACGTTTACGGCTCTAAAATCGGCGATCGCATTTTGATTGAAGTTGCAAAGACGTTGCGCGAACATCTCGCGGAGCTTGCCGCAAAAACTACGCTATATAGACTCTCCGCCGACGAATACTGCGTTTTGGCGCGCGATCAGAGCGAATGCGGCGGCGTTAGGAATTTTGCCGAAGCGTTATTGGCGCGTTTGGAGCGCGGCGCGCTAAGTTTGGACGGATTTGATATTTTCATAAGCGCGAAAGCGGGCTACACCATCTCAAAAACCGACGCGCTTTCCAAAGCGGGCGCGGCGCTTAGGATTGCCAAACGCGAACACAAAAACGCGGTATGCGCCGAAGATATGGCGGACGTTAAGCGGGAGTTTGCGCGAAATTTCGAGTGGATCGCCAAGATCAAAGGCGCGATCGACGAAAAGCGCGTCATACCGTTTTTTCAGCCCGTCGTCGATCTGAAAACGGGCGCGACCGTTCAATACGAATGCCTTATGCGCATCGAGGAAAACGGCGCAATCATAGAGCCGCCGGCGTTTTTGGCGATCGCTAGAAAAACGAGGCAGTACCGTAAATTATCGCAGATTATGATCGAAAAATCGTGCGAATATTTTGCGGATAAATCGCAGGATTTCAGCTTCAACGTCAATATGGACGATATGCGAAGCGCCGAATTCAAAAAGCGCCTAAAAGAGACAATCGAAAAAACGGGCGTGGCGCGTAGATTGGTGATAGAGTTGTCGCAAAAAGAGCGAATCGACGACTATCCGGGCGCGGCGGAATTTGTGAGCGAATTTAGATCGATAGGTTGCAGGCTTACGCTCGACGACTACGGCGCGGGCTACGCAAGCGCAAAAAACCTTATCGCCTTCAAGCCTGATTTTATCAAGATCGACAGCTCGATCGCGGGACGTATCGACGCCGATCGCGACAACCTGATCTATTGCGAGGCAATCGCCGAATTCGCAAGCAAACTAGGCGTTAGAGCCGTCGCCAAACACGCGCACAGCGAGGCGATTGGAAAACTCGCGAACAGAGTCGGAATCGGCTACGCGCAGGGATTTTTCTATTCAGCGCCGACGGGCAAGATCGGCGCGAAGTGATTTTGGCGATTGAGTCAAGTTGCGACGACAGCGCGATCGCGCTCATAGACAGACAAAGCGGCGCAATCGTATTTGAGGGCAAAACCTCGCAAAACGACGCGCACAAGCCGTTTGGCGGCGTGGTGCCGGAGCTTGCGGCGAGATTGCACGCCGAAAATCTGCCCAAACTGCTTGAAGGCGCGAAGCCCTATTTTTCGCGCCTGAAAGCAATCGCGGTTACAAACGAACCGGGTCTCACCGTCGCCCTCGCCGAAGGGGTGATAATGGCGCAGTCGCTTTCGTTGGCGCTAAATCTGCCGATTTTGCCGATTCATCACGTCAAGGGGCATCTGTATTCGCTCTTTATGCAAAGCGAGATTTGTTTTCCATTAAGCGCGGTTATGGTCAGCGGCGCGCACACGACGCTAATCGAAGCGGAAGACTTCAGCCGATTCAATCAAGCGGCGATCAGCCTCGACGACGCGTTTGGCGAGGCTTTTGACAAAACCGCCAAAGCGCTAAATCTGGACTATCCGAACGGCGCGGCGCTGGAAGCTATGGCGCTAAAAGGCGACGAAAACCGCTTTGATTTTCCGCTGCCGCTTAAAAACGATCCGCGATTAGCCTTTAGTTTTTCGGGGTTAAAAAACAGCGTTAGATTAACGATTGAGTCGTTTGGCGTTGCGACGGCGCAAACCAAAGCCGACATTGCCGCCTCGTTTCAGAAAACGGCTATCGCGCACCTGCTGGACAAAACGCGACGCTATATGCAAAGGGCGCGCCCAAAACGAATGGGGCTAATCGGCGGCGCGAGCGCCAACGCGACGTTGCGCGAACGTTTCGGCGCGTTATGCCGCGAATTCAACTGCGAACCGCTGTTTGCGCCGCTTAAATACTGCGGCGACAACGCGGCGATGATCGCCAAAGCCGCGGTCGACGCTTACGATCTCGCCCTGTTTTGCGATCCGTCGAAAATCGCGATCCGCTCCCGCTCCCCTCTTGCGCGCTAATTTTTCCAACGCTCTTTTGTTTCGATTACTTTTGGCTGTATATTTTGTAAATCGACGCTTTTGGCGCTTGTTCCCTCAAAGCCCATTGACATATAATATGCGCTGACAATGCCGTTAGCGTTTTCAGAGAACGCAAATTCTAATTCTCTTGCAAGCAACCATTCTTTTTCAGTTTCGTAAATGTAATCATCAAATTTAGTATATTCAGAAACCAAGTTGCCTGACAAGAAAAAATTCCTGTCTGTTTTATAAACTTCCACATCTTTTAATCTATACGTTATTAATTTAGAAGGCTTATTTAGATAGGTCTTGGAAATATCAAGAACTTTTTTCTTATGGCAAACTAGATTCTTTGGCTTATCTAGCTGAAATATAATTGCTCCAGTGTCCTCTAAAACGTCGTCTTCATCTTCGTCGTTAGCAAAAGTAATAATATAAAATCCGCCCGAATCAATGCATATGCAGTATGGATCGTAGCCGTCAAAACCGCTGCCATAGCTAGGGCTCATATAGCGTTGTATTTTGTACTTTAATCCAAAATGTTCTTCAACGTCTGTCGCCGCCGTATTTAACGGTATGCCTAGCTTTTTCATCTGTTCGTCGATAAACGATTCCAGCGGATCGATTTTTGAGAGCGTCGAGTATTTGGCTACGATCGTTTCCCAGTAACTTTCGCCTAGCAAAGCATTTTGCGTTACGAAAATAAACAAGATTGCAACAATTACTTTAGCTTTCATTCGATTACTTTTGGCTGTATATTTTGCAAAACAGCGTTTTCCGCCATTGTCCATTCAAAGCTCATTAACATATAGTATGCGTCGACAATTCCCTGAGGACTTTCCGAAAACGCAAACTCCACGCATCTTTCAAGAAACCATTCTTTTTCTGTTTTATAAACGTAATAATCAAATTTAATATATTCGGAAATTAAGTTGTTTGGTAAAAAAAAATCATTCTTTGGCTTATGAACTTTCACTTCTTTTAATCTATCCGTTATAAATTTTGAGGGTTTATTTAGGAAGGTCTGCGAAATATCAAGGACTTTTTTCTTATGGCAGACTAGATTCTTTGGTTTATTTAGTTGAAATATAGTTAACCCTGTGTCCGTTAGAGTATCCTCATCATCATCGGCGTTAGCAGTACTGATAATATAGAACCCGCCAGAATCAATGCAAATACAATATGGATCGCTACCGTCCATACCTGCGCCATAGCTAGGGCTAACATAGCTCTGCCGTTTATACTTTAATCCAAAACGTTTTTCAACGTCTATTGGCATGGCATTTATCGGTATGCCTAGCTTTTTCATCTGTTCGTCGATAAGCGATTCCAGCGGATCTATTTTGGATAGGGTCGAGTATTTGGCTACGATCTTTTCCCAAAAACTTTCGCCTAATAAAACGCTTTGCGTCGCAAGCACAAGCAAAATCGCAATAATTACTTTAGCTTTCATTTAATTTGCGCCTTCAATTTCGTTCAAACCACAATGACATTGCGTATCCGTCAATAACATTGGGTATGCTTTCGGAATAGTTAAAATCTATGGATCTTCCTAATCCGCGTTTATTATCTGCTTCTAAAGGAAATTTATTGTATTTGCTATAGGTATAGAAATTTTTATTATTGATGTAATAATTATTCGCTCTTTCTATTCCTTCTAATTTTTTCAGCAATACGCTAGATTGTTTAGCTAAATAAGTTTCCGAAATATTAAAAACTATTTGCTTATCGCAAACCAGTTTTGACGGCTTGTATAACTGTACCCCAACATAGTCTAAGCCTTTCATGTAATGCTTTGGACTAGCCCCAAATATAATGTAAAAACCGCCTGAGTCTACACAAAGATAACATCTTTCCTCTTTTTCTTCCTCATCCCAATATTTTTTAAACTTTAGGTTAAATAACTTTTCAATTTCATTAAAAGGTTGATTAAACTGAACGCCTATTTTCTGCATTTCAGCGTCGATAAACGACTCAAATCGATCGTCTTTGGATAGAATAGCGTTTTTGGCTATCACTTCAGCTATATTTTTTTCCAAATCCGTTTCGGCGAATAAAGCGCAATACGTGAAAGTCGCTAAACATAATAACTTAATCAACCCGCTCACAACATACCCTTTTTATATTACCTTTAGTAGCCTAACAGTACTACTCGCTATTTTGATTCTTATATCCTTTGGGAAAATAATGCAACCTTCCGAAGCCTCTCCGCTTGGATTTGAATCTCCATGAATCCTAAACTGAGTTCTACCGAATGTATTCGTCCCAATTAACGGACAAAGTCTAATCTTATACTCGTGCATTTTACCTTCGCTATTGGTATCAGTATAATGACTTCCAATCCACCATAAACCGCGAGGAATCGGTCCTAAGTTTTTTCTGTCTTCGTACTCCGAATTATTCTTGCATGGAATTTCAACTTTTTTTTCGTTGATGTCGCAAGGTTTTTGAGCGCCCGCGTAACCCTCTTTATATATCAATTTGCCGTCTGGATTGTACAGATCTCCGTCGCCAACTTTGTATGCCCAAGTTTTTTCGCCTCTTGGCAACGTTTGATTGTTTGTGTTTAGTCCATATACCAATACATCGTCTATCGCAAGCAGAGTAGCCCGATCGATTTTACCGTTAACTTCGACCCTTAGCGTTGCCTTTTCGTCTTTGTTCCATAGCAGATAGCTTTTTTGAAAGCATTTCACCGCGTCTTCGGTAAAGTCGTCAAAGTCGCCATCGATCATCTGCTTTCTTTGATTCTTAATATCCTCCGCCGTAATGTTTAGGCGCTCCACAAGCGCCGCCTGTATCAGTTTGATCTCGTTGTTCTGCGCGGACTCTTTGTCTCCTTTTTTATACACGGTATAATCTGATCCTTCCGCAATATTGTTCAGTTTTTCGCTTTTGCTTAAAGAGGAGTCAAACAGCCTGTAATAGAACAACGCTTCGTCCATACCCAGAAGCGTATCTCTACCGATAGTTCCTTTTTCGTCGTTAGCCATATTATAGTAGCGCGACAAGTCTTGGGGCTTGTATTCGGACTGAAATTTTGCGACCGCCGTTTGTGTTTGTTTGCCAAATCCTTGCTCTTTAGCTCCTTCCGCCGAAAGCCAACCTAGCCTTGCTAGAGTATCTTTGATTAAATTAAGCGCCGCCGCGTCGTTTGCGCCGTTCATTTTAAATTTGCTTTCATCTATGCCCGTTACAATTTCGTTTAGTTTTTTTCGCGCTTTATCCGCGTCGTTTCTCTGCAGTTTCCATGATTTATGCTCCAGTTTTCCCCACTGTATGTTTGTTCTGTGCGTTTGATAGGTTTTGCCATTAAACTTAATTTCGCCCGTAACGAAAGCGACGTTATCTTGGTTGAGCTTGTCTTTGTTGGCGCGGACAATATCGATTATTACGAAGTCGCGCCATATATTGCAACCATTTGAGCCTACTATTTTTTTGACTTTTGCTGGTTCATGTTTGACGGTATGAATCAATTTTTCGACTTTGATAGTCTTGTTATCCGCGTTTTTTGCGTATGAGAGGCTGTAGATATGTAGCCCGATCTCCGCCGTTTTAGCTTTATCTTCGGGCGAGCCAGTATCCGCTCTAATGCGATAGGTATTATGAGTGGAAGCCGACAAAGCGTACCGCGCGATGATCTTTTCATTCGTTTGTTCTTTGGTCTGGGTTGTCGACGCGTCGTTTGAAGTAGCGGAGGCGGCGGTTTTGGCGCTATTTAGCATTGTCCGTTCTTTCCGCGCTTGTTTGCGCTTTGATTTGGATTGAGATTTTATCATTGTTTGGGATAAAATCTGCGGTGGCGGCGATCGTTATCGGGTTAGGCTATAATTGCGCGATTACCGCGTTATTTCAGATGATTGTCAATTTAGTAAGGAGAAATCGTGCGATTTTTGACGCTTTTTATTTGTTTTTTGATTGGCGCAAACGCCCAGATAATCAACGCGATCGCAGCGATTGTAGAGGGCGAGCCGATCACGCTTTACGAGATCGACGAGTTTGCCAAAACCGAGAAATTATCAAAAGCCGACGCGCTTGATTACCTAATCGATCTGCGTTTGCGCGAAGCGAAAATCAAAGAGCTTGGTTTGAGCGTGGACGAGGACGAGATCGACGCTAGAATCGATCTGATTGCGCGGCGCAACAATCTCGACGCGCAAACGCTAAAAGAGACGCTGATTCGGCGCGGCGCGGATTTTGACAAATACCGCGAGGAGATAAAAGAGGCGATTATGAACGAGAAAATCGCCGCGCACGTCGTAAGCGGTTCGCAAATGCGCGTATCGCAAGAGGAGATTGAGCGCTATTACGAAGCCAACCGCGAAAAATTCTCCCAGCCCGACGAAATCGTCGTTATACAATACGCCTCCAAAGACGAGCGCGCGCTTCGCGCCGCCGCGCAAAATCCAATGGCTACAGATCCCGCGGTAACGACGACGCGGCAGACGTTAAAATCGAGCGAGCTTAATCCGCGCTTGTTAGCCGTGCTGACCCAAACGCCGATTGGGCGTTTTACGCCGATCTTTCCTGCCGCCGATCGCATGGTTACGCTTATGGTGAGAGAAAAACGCGGAAGCGCGCCAAAGCCTTTGGAGAGCGTCAAGGACGAGATTGGCGACGAGCTTCGCGCCGAGTACGAAGCGCGATCTATCGAGGATTATTTCGCCAAAGCCAGAGCCAAAGCGCAGATTTCCATTCTTCGCCAACCTTAAAGATCGCGTCGCAAGGTTGCGCCGCGATCGCGCTTTGGCGTAAACCATCTTAACACGACTAAAATTTAGCTTAATCAAACTTTACATCAAAGAGAATTTGCGCTATTGTTTTAGCCGAAATTTACGGGGCGCGATAAAGGAGCGAACATGCTGGTCAAATATAAGTTGCTTGTGGTATTGGGGTTGAGCGTAGCAAGCTTGATTATGATCGCGTCTATGGGAGTGAAAATTGCCTTTAGCAATCTTCACGCTTTGGAGACTATGCGAGACGTCAGACTAAAAAAGGTCATTACGATTATGAACTTTGGTTTGGAGCTTGCGGATTTGACGAAACGCTCGTACCAAATCGTCAGCTTATCGCAACTAAATTACGACGTACAAACCGAGGAACTGCGCGCCATGAACGCGCAACTAAGCGCCGCGATCGACCTTGCCGACAAATCGCTAAACGAATACGTGGCGATCGGCGCGGTTAGGGACGATCTTAAAAAAGATTGGGATAAATTAACCTCGTCGTTTAAGAGCTGGTCGCAACAAGATCGCGACGTGGCGCAAAAGATCGACGCGGCGCTTAAACAGCCAAGCGAAGCCGCGTTTTCTGCGATATACGCGCAAATCGTAAACGGCAACTTAAAGCGTAGAAGCGTTACGAGAGAGATAAACGATCTAACGGCGGAATTCATCAAGGCAAACGAGGATATCGCCAACGATTACGTCAACGCCGCGCAAAGCCAAACCTCGTCTATGATCGCGCTTTTGGTCGCGACGAGCGTCGTCGTCGTCGCTATCGTGATCGCCTTCATCTACTCGCTGTACGCTTCGGTGGTTAAACCGATCGCGCGCGCTAGGGACGTAATCGTTCATGTCGCTACCGAGCAGGATCTAAAACTGCGCGTCAATCACGCCTCCAAAGACGAAATAGGTCAAATGGCAAGCGCGTTTGATCGCATGATGGAGAAAATCCAAAGCTCAATCGTAACCGTTCGACAAAAAGTGGATTTGGTAAATAAAGAGGCGGCGAGCTTCTCGCAAGTCGCCGAAAGCGTCGCGCAAGGCTCTCAGGCGCAAAGTTCCGCCACTTCCTCAATGGCTGCGGGAATCGAGGAGATGAGCGTGAGCGTCAGTTCCGTTTCGGATAACGCCGACAGCGCTCAAAGATTGGCGCAGGAAGCGGGCGCGGCGTCCAAACAGGGTAGCGGCGCAATCGAGCAAACCGCCGAAGAGATGAAAGCCATGGTCGAAATCGTGGCGCAAACCTCCGGCGTGATTCAGGCTTTGGGCGAAGAATCTAGGCAGATTAGCGCAATCGTTCAGGTGATCAAAGACGTTGCCGATCAAACCAATCTTTTGGCGTTAAACGCCGCGATCGAAGCGGCAAGAGCGGGCGATCAGGGCAGAGGCTTTGCCGTCGTCGCGGACGAAGTGCGTAAATTAGCCGAAAGAACGGCTAAATCGATCGACGATATAACCGCGATGATTAAAAAGATTCAGGCTTCGTCGGGCGAAGCGGTCGAGGAGATGGACAAGGTCGTAAGGCAGGTCGAGCAGGGGCAGAAACTTACGAAAGAAGCGGGCGATCAAATGCGAGCCATAAGGGATCAGGCGGGCAAAGTAAGCGAGGCGATCGACGAGATTTCAAACGCGCTTAAAGAGCAGAGTTTGGCAAGTCAGGATATAGCCAAAAACGTGGAAAACATAGCGCAAATGACGGATAAAAATAACGAAGCGGCTTTGAGCGCGTCGCAAGGCGTTAAAACGCTTAAAAAACTATCCGACGAGGTTGGAGCGGAGCTGGCGCAATTCAAAACCTGATCGCGCCGCCGCGATTTTGCGTCGTCGTCTATCCGCGCCGCGATCGCATTTGCGAAGCGCGGGCATTTTTGTCGCGCGCTTTTTATAACGGCGGCTGTTGGCTTATTGATGATTCGCTAAATGTTCTAGGCTAATAAACATCATTGATTTGGAGGTTTTATAGTTGCAATACATTATTTTAATTGGGGATGAAAACTTTACTCTGGATTCTATAAGAGAAATTAGTCGCTATGAAAGCATTAACTGTTTAGAAAACCACATTTTATAATGATGATTTATAGGCTAGAGGAACGAATGAAGAAAGTCTTACAACAAGATAATTTTTTAAAAGGCATATATGTTGATAATGATTTTGGTTTAATTGTTCCTATTAAAGAATATATTCGGTTAGGTATGCCAGTAAACTAAAACATAATTAAAAGCCAAGAGAAAAACTCCTAACTTGGGTCTCGATATTGAAATATATTTTTTCAATCATGGTTTGCATTTTTTCACCCCCTTGCCGACAACAACGATACTCTGAAACGAGAGACAAATCTATTCGGTAAAGGCAACAAGAATACGGAATGCGATTTCTGAGAAACTATGGATGTTAAATAAATCTTTTAGCGGTGAAAGCCGCGCATCCGACGCTTTAGCGTCGATCTCTAAGTGGCATTAGGGTCTCCCCAACAAATAAGTTGTCGCTAGGCGATTTATCGGCGGCGCGTCGTTACTTTTCGCAAGCTGTTTGCGCGATTTGTTAGCGCTCTTGCATTCGCTTATAAAACGCCGCTCTGGCAGCGCGGACTTTGCGATAGTATTCGATTTCGCGCCGTTTTACGTTGTCGAGATAGTTCGCGTAACGCGAGTTTGTCTCGTCGCCGTCGAGATCAAAAAACTTTTCGCCGCTTTTTTGCGCGTCGTCTATCCGCGTCGCGCCGATCGCTTGCGAAGGCTCTACCATTCGCTCGGCGGCAAGCGCCGAAAACGCCAATAACACGGCAACTATGTATTTCATTTCACGCCTTTAACGCGACTAAGCAAAAATCGCTCCGCCTTTTAGAGCAAAATATCGGTTCCGCAACGCCAATCGCGGATCGCTTGATCGCCTCTTGATAATCGCCGCAAACTTATCAAAACGCCTTTGCGACGCCGTTAATTTAATCGCGCAAACGCTTTATTTAGCGTCAAATGCTCCAATAACGCGCAATTACCTAATTCGCATGCTTTCCTAGCGTCTTTTGTAGTCGCCTAGTCTGTAATGGGTGTGTCCACGATTGTGGTAAGCTTATGCATATTTCGGATCGATTTTGATCGCTTCTTGAAAGTCGCCACGATCGTATCCTTCTTTTGCGCCGCTCGCGCAAAGGCAAAACTTGTTATCAAACAAAAAGCAATTAACGCTTTTCCAACCGCGTTAACTCCGCCGCCCAACAATATTTTCGTAACGCCTTCGAAATCTAATTGCGCGACGACTTAAATAAAAGGGCTACAATAGGCGTGAGTCATCTCCAATTCACACGCTCTGCGACCGTCTTTTTCGGCGTTTTTATCATCGCCTAGCGCTAAATGCGCGTCTGAACGAATGTTGTAAGCCATTGCAAGTTTTGGATCGATTTCGATTGCCTTATTGCAATCCGCAATCGCCTGTTTGTAATCGCCTAAATTATAGTAGGCCATACCGCGATAAGCATAAGCTATCGCAAATTTCGGATCGGCTTTGATCGCTTCCGTATATTGTTTGATCGCCTCTTGATAATCGCCGCGATTTTGCGCCGCCACGCCGCGATCGTACGCTTCTTTTGCGCTCTTTGCGCCAAAAGCAAAAGCCGCCATCAAGCAAAGAACGATCAAAACTCTTCCAATCGCGTTAGCTCCACCACTTAACAACGTTTTCATAACGTCCTTCCCCTAAAATTTAATCACGTAATTGTTTTTCTCGCTCCATAACCTCTAATGCTTCGCAATTGCCAAGTTCGCACGCTTTACGAGCGTCTGTGGTAGCGCTTTTATGGTCGCCTAAATTAGCGTAAGCGATTGCGCGTTTGTTGTATGCGCCAGCTTGTTTTGGATCGAGCTTAATCACTTGCGTATAATCAACAACCGCTTTCTTGTGATCGCCTAAATTGGCGTAAGCGACTCCGCGATTATGGTATGCTGTTGCATACTTTGGTTCGATTTCAATTGCTTTCGTATAATCAGCAATCGCTTTCTTGTGATCGCCTAAATTGTAATAAGCATATCCGCGATTATTGTAAGCCAGCACATAGTCTGGATCAATTTTAATCGCTTGCATATAATCAATAATCGCTTGCTTGTAATCGCCTAAATTGGCGTAAGCGACTCCGCGATTATTATAAGCTTTTTTATCGTGTGGAGCGATCTTTAATGTTAACGTATAATTTGCGATCGCTTGCTTGTAATCGCCTAACTTTTCATAAGCGACGCCGCGATTAAAATAGGGATTCTCGTAACTTGGATTGATCTTGATCGCCTTTGTATATTGTTTGATTGCTTCTTGAAAATTGCCTTGTTCATACGCAATCTGACCACGAACAAATGCTTCTATAGCTTTATCCGCACCAAATAACGGCAAAAATGCCACCAAACAAAAAGCGATCAACGCTTTTGCGACTACTCCAAACCCATACAACGTTTTCATAACGCCCTCATAAATTATTTGTCCGCGATCTTACGCTAATCAAACTAAGCGACTTAGGATCAATACCATAAAATGGCGGAAACGTTTGACCAAATCAACGCCGCGCAAAGGAAAGCCGATGACGCAAAACGTCCCCGTTTGGATTATGGAAAGCCGCTGTAAAGCCTGTTCGCTCTGCGTGGAGGTTTGCCCCAGCGGAACGCTTGCCATGAGAAGCGAGCCAAAAAGCGCGTTAGGCGCGATAGCCGAAGCGATTGCGCCCGATGATTGCATAGGTTGCGGCGAGTGCGAGCTTGCCTGTCCCGATTTTGCGATTGCGGTAGCCGATCGCAAGACGTTCAAGTTCGCCAAACTCACCGAAGCAAGCCGCGCCAACGCGCAAGCGATCAAAGCGGGCGGCTACTACGCGCCAAAGGACAAACGATGAGAGAGATAATCTGCAACGGCAACGAGCTTGCGGCGCGCGCGGCAATCGACGCGGGCTGTCGATTTTTCGGCGGTTATCCAATCACGCCTTCAAGCGAAATCGCGCATGAAATGAGCGTGCTTTTGCCCAAAGTCGGCGGCAAATTCATTCAAATGGAAGACGAGATCGCGGGCGTTTTGGTCGCGATCGGCGCGGCGGCGAGCGGACTCAAGGCTTTGACGGCGACAAGCGGACCGGGCATGTCGCTCAAATCGGAGAGCTTCGGGCTTGCGTTTATGTACGAAACGCCGCTTGTGTGCGTCGACGTAATGCGCGGCGGTCCGTCGACGGGTTTGCCAACCCGCGTCGCGCAGGGCGACGTTAGCTTCGCGCGCAATCCGACTTTCGGCGACGTTCGTTTTATCGCGCTTTGCCCTGGGACGCTGGCGGAAGCCTATACGGAGACGATCCGCGCCTTTAATCTAGCTGAAAGGTTTATGACGCCCGTAATTGTGCTACTAGATGAAACGATCGGGCATATGCACTCAAAAGCGATTTTGCCCGATCTGGACGCGCTAAAGATCGCAAATCGCAAACGATACGACGGCGATCGCCAAAGCTACAAGCCGTACGACGCGCCGCCAAACGAGCCCGCGACGCTAAATCCGTTTTTCGCGGGCTATCGCTATCACATCACGGGGCTTCATCACGGCGCGACGGGCTTTCCCACCGAAGACGCCGCGCTGTGCCAAAAGCTAATCGAGCGGCTAATCGGCAAAATCGACAATCATCAAAGCGAGATCGAAAGCGTCGAAAACTATCTGTTAGACGACGCGGAAATCGCCGTGATCGCCTATGGTAGCGCGAGTCTTGCGGCGAAAGAGGCGATCAACATGGCGCGAAAAGAGGGGATCAAGGCGGGAATGTTTCGTCCGATCACGCTGTGGCCAAGCCCGCAGTCGGCGATTAAGCGCATTGGCGAAAAGTACGAAAAAGCGCTAATCGTCGAGCTGAATATGGGTCAATACGCGCTGGAAATCGAGCGCGTCGCCAAGCGATCGATCGCGTCGCTAAATCAGGCAAACGGCAGGGCAATCGAGCCTAGCGCGATCTTGAAGCGGATAAAGGAGCTTTAATGGCGTTCAACTACGACGAATATCTACGAACAGACAAACTGCCAACGCTCTGGTGCTGGGGTTGCGGCGACGGCGTAATCTTGAAATCGCTTATTCGCGCCGTCGCAAAACTCGGCTGGAATATGGACGACGTGTGCGTGGTGAGCGGGATTGGCTGTTCTGGGCGGTTAAGCTCATACATCAACTGCAACACGGTTCACACCACGCACGGACGTACGATCCCCGTGGCGACGGGAATCAAGCTGGCAAATCCAGATAAACACGTGATCGTGGTGGCGGGCGACGGCGACGCGCTTGCGATCGGCGGCAATCACACAATCCACGGCGCAAGGCGCAATATCGATCTGAATTTCATCGTCATCAACAACTTCATCTACGGCTTGACCAATTCGCAGGTTTCGCCCACCACGCCGCAGGGTTTTTGGACGGTAACGACGCAGTATGGCAACGTCGATCCAAACTTTGACGCGGCGAAGCTGGCGATCGCGGCGGGGGCGAGCTTTGTCGCGCGCGAGAGCGTGAATGATCCAAAAAAGATCGAGAAAGTTTTCGCGGAAGGATTCGCGCACGAAGGCTTTAGCTTTTTTGATATTTTCAGCAACTGCCATATCAATTTAGGGCGTAAAAATAAAATGGGCGAAGCGGTTCAAACGCTTAAATGGATTGAATCAATCGTAACGCCAAAACACCGCTACGATCTGTTAAGCGACGAGGAAAAAGCGGGCAAATTTCCAACGGGCGTTTTGCATAAAGACGAGACGAAAATCGAGTACTGCAAAGCGTATGAAAGCGTGATTAAAAAAGCGCAATCAAGCGCGAAACATTGAAGCGTTACGCCGCGATCGGCGCGATTTAATTGAAAAGGAGTTTGGCGATGAAAAGGTTTAAGTTCTTGCGCGTTTTGTGCGCTTTTGCGCTGTTGTCCGCGTTTGCGATCGGCGGCGAAAAAGAGTGTCATGGTTTGGATTTTGGCGAAGATGTTTTTATGCAGGGATACAGTTGCTTTTATCCCGCGCAAACAATTTTGGAAGCATACGCCGATTTTCGCACGGGCTACATAAAAGAGCGCGTGGAGGGGCGCGATTCTAAAAAACTTCGCGCCAAACTTGAGATCGGCAAAAATTACGAAGATAACTACAAAGAATTAAAGGAAAACGAGTATATTTATGGCATAGTTTATAAATGGGACGGCGATAAAAAGCTCAATATTGAAATACTTGCCGAGGCGGGAGAAGGGGAAATTAAATTTACGCAAGAAAATAATGGAACGACAATGACCGATATGTTTTATTCGCAATAACCAGATACGACGGCAAACGACGAAACGGAAGTTACGGTTGTAGTAAATTAAATAGGAGACAAAATGAAACATCAGTTGCGATTTACGGGAGTCGGCGGACAAGGCGTTTTGCTTGCGGGCGAA
>JAISMA010000200.1 GCA_031276985.1 Helicobacteraceae bacterium
TTCTTTGTTAAATAATCGTAAACAATTGGGGTTTGGGGAATGGATTCCGCAACTTCCTTCGCGCCTGCGCTTCCCGCGGAAGCGGGCGCTTCGCGCAGAATGACGCAAAAGTTGGATTTCGCAAAAATGTTGGATAGACGCAAAAGAAGGAATGATGGGAGGGCAAGCAAGGAGAAGTCCTTGCTTGCGAAAACGTAACGGAAGCTAAACGCGCCTAACAAACTTCGCAAAATATCTTGCGCAATCGTTTGCGGCAATCGTCATTCTGCGCGAAGTCGCAGAATCTGGTATTTAAGACGAATGCCGTTCGCGAGGGCTTTTGACTTTTTATTTTAGATTCCGCGACTACGCGCGGAATTACAAGCGCGAGGGCGGGCAATGCGTTGTCTATGGATTCGCGCCGAAGTCGCAAATGCGGCGGGTTTATGCGATAATGCCGTTCAAATTCGCGTTTTGGCAAGGAGAGCAATGACGACGGTGGTTTTATGCGGCGGGTCTGGCACGCGGCTTTTTCCGATTAGCCGCGAGTTAATGCCCAAGCAGTTCGTCTCGCTATTTGGCGGCGAGTCGCTGTTTCAAAAGACCCTTAGGCGAAACGCGCCGCTGTGCGACAAAACGTTGGTCGTTTGCAATGCGGAGCATTATTTTTTGGCGCTCGATCAGATCGAGGAGGCGAATTTGCGCGTCGATCGCGTTTTGATAGAGCCTCTAGGACGCAACACCGCGCCCGCGATCGCCCTTGCCGCCCTCGCCTCAAACGAGAACGAAACGCTGTTAGTCGTCCCAAGCGATCACCTCCTTGACGATAGCGGCGGGTTATACGCCAAAGCCGTCGCCGAAGCCGCGCGATTCGCCGACGAGGGCTATCTCGTCGCCTTTGGAATCAAACCGACCTATCCCGAAACGGGCTACGGCTATATCGAGGCTTGCGGCGCAATCGTTAAATCGTTCAGGGAAAAACCAAACCTCGAAACGGCGAAAGAGCTAATCGCAAAGAGCGAAGTTTATTGGAACGGCGGCATATTCTGCTTTAGCGCCAAAGCCTATCTAGCCGCGCTCGCCAAACACGCGCCAACGTTGCTAAAGCAGTGCGAAGCGGCGTTTGAGTCGGCGAAAACCGATGAAAAAACGATTAGAATCGTCCGCGAAAAGATGAGCGCGATTGACGAAATCAGCGTCGATTATGCGGCGATGGAAAAAGCCGACAATATCCGCCTTGTGCCGTGCGCCGCCAAATGGTCCGATATGGGCGGTTTTGAAAGCATCTACGGCGAATTGTCCAAAGACGATCGCGGTAACGCAGGCGAAGCGCTTTATATCGATTCAAGCGATAATCTCGTCATTGGCGCTTCAAGACAGATTACGGCGATCGACTGCGAAAATCTGATGATTGTCGACTCGTCCGACGCGCTTTTGATCGCCAAAAAAGGCAGCGGGCAAAAGGTGCGCGAGGCGGTTAAAGCGCTCAAAGCGCAAGGTAGCGAACTGCCAAGAGTCCATGCCAAAGTCTATCGTCCGTGGGGAACTTACGAGGTTTTGGACAAGGGCGATCGCTTCAAGATTAAGCGTATCGTGGTCAAACCGGGCAAACGCCTCTCGTCGCAAAAGCACTTTCACCGCAACGAGCATTGGATAGCGCTCAACGGAACGGCTCTCGTTACGCTTGAAGGCAAAACGACTCAAATCAACGCCAATGAATCGATCTATATCCACGCCGGCTGCGTTCACCGCCTTGAAAATCCGGGCAAAATCGATCTCGTGATAATCGAGGCGCAAGTTGGAGATTATCTCGGCGAGGACGATATTGTCCGCATAGAGGACGATTTCAAAAGGATATAACTTGCGCGCCGCGTTATCGATTGTTTTGTGTTGCTTGTCGCTATGGTCGAAAGCGGTGATGGGCGATCGCCCGATTTATTTTTCCGATCCGCCGCCGCAAGAAAAACGCGAGCGATACGCGGCGCAGATTGGCGCGTTTGACAACGAGAGCGCGGCGCTTGCGCTGGTTTCGGAAGCGAGCAAAAAATACGGCGACAAAAGAACGGTTTTGCGCGTTTTGTCGAGGGGCTTCGCGCCATATCTCGTGTGGATTGTGGGTTTTTCTTCCGCGGCGGAAGCTAGGGAGTATATCGCCGCGCACAAAATCAACGGCTTTGTCGTGGAGGATCGTTAGCTCTATAGGAACGCGCTTTGCTTTTTGCCGCGCAAGGAGCATTGATGACGCTTTTGCGGGCTAGAAAGATCGTGTTACGGGCAATGGCAAATCATCTGCGCGAACGTTATTTTCAGCTTTACGATCAAATCGAAAAAGGGCGTTTAACGCCAAACGAGGCGCGTTTTATCGGCGCGGAGATCGAGTCGCTGGAGGATATGGCAAGCTACGTCGGCAGCGAAGCGCAAAAAATCAACCGCGAGAGCGTCCGCGAAGCCGCCCGCGAAGTGATGACAATCTGGCAAAAAGAGACGAAATGAGTTTGGAAACGACCAAAAACGCCTATCGCCGCGCGCGAATAGCGTACGCTTTGCAGGAGCTTCGCAAGGAGATGAGGCTGTGCGAAATAGGGATAGAGCGGCGATTAAGAAGCGCCAAAACCGACGAGGAGTTGCGCGATTTGCTAGAAGCGATCGGCGTGTTGAGCGAATCGCGCCGCTTTTACCGCGAAACGATCGCGCCAAAAGCGCCTAGCTTTGATTTTGTCGCGCTACTTCAACGCGACTAACCGCGCCAAAAAAGCCGACGAGGAGTTGCGCGATCTGCTGGAAGCAATCGGCGTTTTGAGCGAAACGCGCCGCGCTCAAGTTTTCAGCGCAAAATAATCGCGCTTCGATCATTGCTTTTGTAACCCGTCGCGTTATTGCTTGCCTTCATTTTGCGAAAATCCAACTTTTGCGTCATTCTGCGCGAAGCGCCCGCTTCCGCGGGAAGCGCAGGCGCGAAGGAAGTTGCGGAATCCATTCCCCAAACCCCAATTGTTTACGATTATTTAACAAAGAA
>JAISMA010000202.1 GCA_031276985.1 Helicobacteraceae bacterium
CCGCCGATCGCGGGATTGCAACTAATCGCGCCAATCTGCGAAACGAGCGGAGTTATCAAAAGCGTCTTTCGTCCCATTTTGGCGGCGGCGCTCGCGGCTTCTATTCCCGCGTGTCCGCCGCCGACGACGATTAGATCGTATGTTTGCATTGGCGGAATTGTAATAAAATACCCCCTGAGCAATTAAAGGGTTGATTTGAAAGAGAGTATTTCGCAAGAATTGGCTGATATATTAAACGATCTGGAGCGGATCGGAACGCTTGTGGCGCGAAAAGAAGCCGAGCTTGGCATAGCGCGCGAGGTTCGCGTTAAGCGTTTAGAAGCCAATTGCTACGAGCTAAAGATTGACGACCGCGCCTATTATCTCGATAAGGCGCGTTTCGACGCGCTTGCTTCGCAAATCGGCGCAATCGCGAAAGAGTCCCTGTGAGCGCCGCGACTAAACGGCTTGGCTTTTTTCTGATTTTCGATACGGCTTTATCGTTTTTGTCCTTTTTTTTGGCGTATTTATTGCGTTTCAACTTTGATATTCCCGAAATCTTTTTCGACGGGCTTTGGCTATATTTTTCGCTTTTGTGCGCGTTGAAAATCGGCGCGTTTGGCGCGTTTGGCGTCTATCGCGTTCCGTGGCGCTTTTTTTCGCTGGACGGATTGCAGCGACTCGCTTGGGCGCACGCGGTTTCTTACGCGCTGTTTTTCGCGCTCATTGTCGGCGGCGCTTTATTCGTCGATAACTTGCCCGCGTTTTCGCGATCCATTCCAATTATAGACGGCGCGATCTCGATTGTGCTGATTGGCGCTTTAAGATCGGCTAAACGTTTCGTTTCCGAATCATCGCGCGCGCGAAGCAAAGCGGCGATTGCGATTGCAATCGTAGGCGCGAACGAAAACGGCGAAAGAGCGCTTCGATCGCTTGATCGCAACAAATACTCGCCGCGTTTTTTCGTCGATTCCGATCCGCTCAAACGCAAGCAACGCATTCACGGGCTGGAAGTCGCGGGTTTCGACGAGTTAAAGGCGTTTGCCGCCAAATACGGGACGCAATCGGCGATTATCGCTCGCGATCCGCAAGAAAACGCTTTGACGCTAAAGGAAATTTACGACCGCTTAAGCGAAGCGGGCATAAACGAAGCGAGGCTGGCTACGCCTTCGCGCGCCGAATACGAAAAGCTAAAAATCGAGGATCTGCTGGCGCGCAATCCAAAAGATCTCGACAAGGAAGCGATCGCGGCTTTTATCAAAGGCAAACGGGTACTCGTTACGGGCGCGGGCGGATCTATCGGCGGCGAGTTGTCAAAACAGGCGGCGCTTTACGGCGCAAGCGAGCTAATTTTGGTCGATTCAAGCGAATATAATCTTTACGCGATCGGCGAACGGCTTGAAAACGCGCGGCTAAAAATGATAAGCGTAGCCGACAAAGAGGCGCTAAATCTGCTGTTTTCGCAAACAAAACCGCAGATCGTCTTGCACGCCGCGGCGTACAAACACGTGCCGCTATCAGAAGCAAACCCGAAATCTACGGCGATCAACAACATAATCGGCACAAAAAACTGTATCGACGCGGCGATCAGGCACGGCGCGGAGATTTTCACGCTGATTTCCACCGATAAAGCCGTGCGCCCGACAAACGTAATGGGCGCGACCAAGCGCGTTTGCGAGCTGTATCTGCAAAACGCGCCGAGCGACTCGACGCGCCTTACGGCTGTGCGCTTTGGCAACGTGCTTGGTTCTAGCGGATCGGTGATTCCGCGCTTTCGACGGCTGATCGACGAAAACAAGCCGCTAACCGTTACGCACCCCGAAATTACGCGCTATTTTATGCTAATCGGCGAGGCGTGCGAGCTTGTTTTGCAGGCGGCTTCGCTGGCGCGCGGCGGCGAAATTTTCGTGCTGGATATGGGCGAGCCCGTTAAGATCGCGGATATGGCTAAAAAAATGCTGGCGCTGGCGGGCAAACAAGAGCTTGGCGTCGTTTTTACTAGCTTGCGAGCGGGCGAGAAACTTTACGAAGAGCTATTGATCGACGAAAGCGAAAAAACCGCGAAATATCCGTCGATTTTTGTGGGCAAACCGACAAAAACCGATTTCGCCGTTTTGAACGCGCAAATCGACGCGCTTAATAGCGCGAGCGACGACGAGGTAATCGCGATCTTAAAAGCGATAGCGCCCGAATTTCATCACAACAAAGGAGTTTAACCATGCAATCCATTTTTCGAGAGTACGACATTCGCGGAGTTTTTGAAAAGGAGTTAAACGCCTCAAGCGTTAAAAAGATCGGCTTTACGCTAGGGCGCGAAATAGGCGCTGGCAAAATCGTAGCGATCGGTTACGACGCGCGCGTTCACTCGCCCGCGCTGTTTAATTTTTTAGCGAGCGGTTTTAACCATGCGGGGTTAAAAGTTTTGAACATTGGCATGTGTCCCACGCCCGTAAGTTATTTCGCGGGTTTTCACGAGTTTAACGGCAAAAAACCCGACGCGACGGTAATGATCACGGGCAGTCATAATCCGCCCGAATATAACGGTTTTAAGATCACGATCGCCAACGCGCCTTTTTTTGGCGAGCAAATTTACGCGCTAGGGCGAAAATGCGCGGAATGCGACGAAAACATTCCCGATAATTTTACGGCGGAGACTATCGACGCTACAAGCCGCTACATCGCGTATTTAAGCGATCAGTTTAAGCTCTTGCGAGGGCTAAAAACGCCGCTGGTTTTTGATATTGGAAACGGCGTTGCGGCGATCACGCTTAAACCGATTTTAGAGCGACTTGAAATCGACGCGAAACTACTGTTTGAAGAGCCCGACGGAACGTTCCCAAATCACCATCCCGATCCTAGCGAAGAGGAGAATCTGGCGTTGCTAAAAGAGGAGATGAAACGATCGTCGTTTGCCTACGGATTTGCCTTTGACGGCGACGCCGATCGCATCGCTATGTTAAGCGGCAAGTACAATTTCAAAGGCGATATGCTTTCTATTTTTTTGGCGCGCCATATCGATAACCCGATCGTAATCGGCGAGGTGAAATGTTCGCAAGTTATGTACGACGAAATCAACAAATTCGGCAAAGCGATTATGTACAAAACGGGGCATAGCAACCTCAAAGTCAAAATCAAAGAGACAAACGCGAGTTTTGCGGCGGAGGTAAGCGGACATCTGTTTTTCAACGACCGTTATTTTGGCTACGACGACGCTGTTTACGCGGCTTTGCGGTTAATCGAGCTTGTGAAAGACGGCTTTAATTTCAACGCGGAGTTTGAAAAACTGCCAACGGTTTATTCCACCGACGAAATTAAAGTTAAAACCACCGAAGAAGAAAAATTCAAGATCATCGATCGCCTCAAAACCGCGCTGAAAAATTCTAGCGTCTCGCTGCCAAAAATCAGAGAAATTATCGATATTGACGGCGTGCGCGTGATCTTTGAAAACGGCTGGGGATTAGTGCGCGCTTCCAACACGACGCCCGTTTTAGTAACGCGCTTCGAGGCAAACAGCCCGCGGGATTTAGAAGCGATACAAACTTCGCTAACGGCGCTGCTTGAAAAATGCAAATAG
>JAISMA010000221.1 GCA_031276985.1 Helicobacteraceae bacterium
CCTTCGGAGATTTGCGCGGCGCTTGAGCGTTCGCCGCCGATTGCGATAAAAGCGGCGTTCGATTGCAAATCAAGCGCCGTTTTTGCCCTTAGCGTATCGGAGAAACGATTGCTTGCGATTGTTTCGCTTTCGGCGCTTTCCGTTATATTTTCGTCGCTTGCTTTTGGCGTTTTGGCTCTTTGCGTTTCAAGCGTCGGCGTTTTTGCGATCGGCGCGTTATTTTGCGCGATCTGTTCGGTTTTGTTATTAACCGCCGTTTTCGCGTTTTGCTTTTGCGCCGCGTAAGTTTCTACGGATCTGATCAGATTAGCCAAAGGCGTTTTTTCGATTGGTTTTTTTGCGCCGTTTTCAACTGCAATTGTCGGCGCTTGTAAAGTTTTTTCATTAACGTTTTTTTGCGCTACAATCGGCGTTTTATCCGCGCTTTGCGGCGCGGCGCGTTCGCGTTCGATTGGCGCGATCGTTTGCGTTTTAGCCGTTTTTGCTTCCAAGGGCGCGGCGGATTTTGGCGCGGATTTTACAACGTCTAAAACGGACGTTTTTTCGGGCGCGATAATCGTTTTTGGCTCGCGCAATTTGGCGTTTTTGGTTAAATCCGCGGCGGTTTGCGCTTGCGGCGCTCGCTTATCTGACGCGGGCGTTTGCTTTGCGCTATGCGAAAGCGTCGATACAATCGTTTTTTGCCGCGAAATCGCAAGCGTTATTTTTGCGACTTCAAGCCCGTTTTTGTTGGCAAAGTCGACAAGCTCCGTTAGCGTCCCGTCGCGCCCGATCTCCCGAAAGCGATCTTGCGTACTTTTAAGCGTTGTCGCGGCGTTAATTTGCGCGTTTTGCTTTAACGCGGCGAGGATTGCGCGGGCGTTTTGGGCGCTTTCATTGTTGGCGCGGCGCGGCGTTTGGCGGTTTTCGCCGCTAACGGCGCTAAACGGCGCGGTTAATTTTTGCGTCTTTTCGTCGCTTGCGACAGTTTGCGCCGCGATTGTCTCGATTGTTTCGCCTTCGATCGTTTCGCTTTTAAGCGCGGCGATTATGTCCGCGTCGATCGCGCTTATTTTGCCGCCGATCGCAACCGTCGCGGCGCTTTCGCTTTCGATTGCGCCGATCGCTTCGCCTTCAAGCGCCGTTTGCGCGTTTTCGCGGATCGCGCCGCTTAGTTTTTCGGGCGTTTCGTTTTGCGCCGTTTGCGTCGCTCGCGGCGTTAGCGCCAAGAGCAGTTTCATTAGCGGCTCTTGCGCGGCGATTGGAGCTTGAGCGTTCGGCGTTTGGGCGCTCGCCTTTTGCGCGTTTGGCGCTTTTTGCGTTTGCCCGCCCGTCGCGCCCGTCGTTTGCCCTAGCGCTTCGTCGGCTTTGATAATCGGCGCGGGTTTTGTGGAAATATCGCGCAAAATCTTGTTGATTGGCGCGTTTGGCGCGGAAGTTGTTTCGCCGCTTGCGACCCGCGCGAAGTTTGCGCTTTCGGCGGGCTTTGCGCGGTTTGCGGCGTTTGCCTGATTTGGCGGCGCGATCCATTTTTTAAGCGCGGTTTTGAACGCCGCCGCGAAATCGCCCGCTTCGTTTTGCGAAATATCGGATTGCGAAATATCGGACGACAAAAGCGTCGCTTTCGCCGTTTTGTTCGGCGCGTTTTTCGGCGTTATAAGGTTAAGTAATTGCGTTAAGCTCAATTTGTCTCCGTCGAATCAAAATCAAGCAAACGGCGTTCCTTTTGGCGCTATATTTACGCGATTTATTTCGCGCCGCGCATCGCGCTCAAATTGCCCGCAAACGGGTTTTATTTCGCGCTTCGTAAAACGGAATAATTCTTGCTACGATCTCGACAACTTTAAATAAAGGCGTTGCGTTGAAAAAATGGCTCGCGCCGATACTAGCTCTGGCGCTTTGCGGTTGCATAGACGACAAGGCGTTGCCCGAAGGTTACGCCGATAATCGTAGCGCGGCAAACGCCGACGCCAAAGTAAGCGGCGATATATTGATCGCCTCAATTTTTCCGCGAACGCCCATAATCGCCGAAGGCGGCTCGATTTCGCTAACGGCGGTCGTAACGAACGGCGCGGGATTGACGCTTGAATCGACGTTAGCCGAACCCGTGCTGGTCAAATGGTCAAGCTCAAACGCGGCGATCGCGTCCGTCGACGAAAAAGGCGGCTTGTTTGGCAAAAGTCTGGGCAGCGCGGTTATTACGGCGGTCGCTTACAAAGGCGCGTATATGAGCGCGAGTTACAACGTGGTCGTTCACGTCGCCAAACGCAACTCGCTGGACGTTTCGGAGCTGTTTTTCAATCCTATGCAGGCTTATATAGATATGGACGCGGAGCGCGTTTTCAGATTGAGCGCGGTCGATCACGCGGGAACGGCTACGTCGCTATCCGAAGGGCAAATTCGCCTTGAATCAAACAATGAAAACGTCTCGATCGCGCCTAGCGAAATCAACCTAACATCCACAAACGCCGCCGTAGAGGTCAAGATCAAAGGGCTGCAAAAGGGTTTCAGCTTTATCACGCCGTATTACGAGCTTGGCAGCTCCGACGGCTCTGAAAAGGTCAAGATTACGGGAACGCCGCTTGTCGTACAGGTGAAAGATTCCGTCGAGACGAGCCTGCCGAGTTTTAGCGGCTTTGACGGCGGCGGCGATCTCTCTATCGCCGTAGCCGAAGAGCGCGGCGGTTACAAAACCGTCTATGTTTCGCACTACGACAAAACCGCCAAAGGACTGTTGTTTAGCGACTTTTACACCGCGTGGGCGCATAGAACCGCCAAAGGCGGCAAAGGAACGTCGGTCGATACGGGCAGATCGAACGGCATCGCGCTTTCGCCGTTTGATTACAACCGCGATCTGCCCATAATCGCCTCGCTCAAGAACTCAAGCGTCGCGCTTTATTATCAGACAAGCAGAGGCGGCGGTTGGTTTGAAACCGAAGTCGAATCCAACGTTACGGACGCGAACCGCACCTACGCGCAAAACGCCGATCGCCTTATAAGCGTAAGCGCTTTTCGCGCCCCCGAAGGAAGCGCGGCGGAAAACGCGCTTCACGTGGCTTATTACGACGCGGCTAGAGAGCAGGTTTGCCTAGTTTCCTATACCTCGCCGCGAGACAAACAGGCAAATTCCAAATGCATAACGTCGAAAGCGCCGCCGCACAGCGTTTCGCTTGCCCACAACGACGTTACGGGCGAGCCGCGTATGGTTTACGGCGTACGCGAATATCTCTATACCGACTCAAACGGCACAAACACGACCATTCCCGAAGCGCTGTATTACGTTTCGCGTCAAAACGGCGATCTTTATAGGGAGCAGATACCAATCGACGGCGGCGCAAGCTACGCCTCTATAGCGTTAGATCGTAGCAACAAACCTATGGTGGCGCTCAAAGAGGGCGATTACGTCAGGGTTTACAGCCGCGAAGCGGACGGAAATGTTTTCAAATGGGCGCGCGATCCGTTAAGCGGCATAGACGTTTCTCAAGGCGAAATCGTGAGCGTATCGTTTGCAATCGACGCTTACAACGAGCCAAGAGTGGCTTTTGCCTCAAACACGGGAGGCGGCGCGAAGATTCGTTACGCCCGCAAACCGCCGTTTAGAAATCTAGGAAGCCGCTGGAGTTTGGAAGAACCTGGTCAAAACGTGGCGGGCGCGCAGGGCGGATCAAGCGCGATCGTCGTCGATAGCGCAAACCGCGCTCATCTGGTTTATGGCGTGGAAAGCAAAAAGTGGTTCAACTATTGGGCGGAGCCGAACTTTTTTGACTACCGCGCTTATCCGACGAGCGGCTACTCCAAAGCCGACCTAATCACGGAAACGGGGAAAGTGCAATGAAAACGAGATTTTGCGCTCTTTTGGCGCTGGCGCTTGGCGCGATCGTTTTAACCGCTTGCGACGCGCAGAGTCGAACGCAATCGGGCGCGACGCAAACCGCCGCAAACGAGAAATACGCGACGCTTTTGGTGGGCGAACAGCGGGATATAGAGCTTCCGATCGCGTACGATCCGACTTACGCGATCAGCTCCGCGACGACTTCGGAGGTGGGAAGCGACGTAAATTTGACCAACTCGCGCAACGTTAACTATCTTATAGCCGATATATCCGCTTCGGCGCGTCCCGTTTTGCGGCTTGTGGGCGCGTATCCGGGCAAAGAGGCGATTGCCGTTCAAACGGTAGATCGCGGCACGGGGCAAGTTTCAACGTTGCGCGTGATCGTTACGGTCGCGCCGTCGTCTAGCGGTAACGACGTTATCGGCGGACCTCCTTGCGTTCCGCCTCAATGCGGCGACGGCGGAGGAGGCGACGACGACGATGACGATGACGGCGACGACGATATTGGCGACAAGCCGATCGTAGATCCAGACGCATGCACGTCGGCGGGAGGCTTTTACTACATCGACGACAACTATCAGGACGTAGAGGGCAAATTTGGGCTGGATTTTGCGGCGTATATCAGATCGCTAATGTCCGGCAACGTAGATTCCAACATTCGCCTGTTTTATCTTGGCGTAACCAACAAGCCCGCGCAGATTAGCTACGTCAATATGGGCAGATACCACGCCGTTCTTCCCGATTCGCAAATTACGGTCGAGTTTGATTTGCAATTGGCGCAGTTTTTATTTGGACTGCAAAAAAAATATTTCTACGTGGAGACCAACGGCTACTGCTTGCGCGGCGAGATTCCAAGCTCCGTTATGTCGCCGCCTAGCAAAAAGCTAACTTGGGTGGTACAGCCGTGAGTTCCGCCTTTCTCGCATCCATTCGTCATTCTGCGCGAAGTCGCAGAATCTGGCATTCAAACCAATCGCATACTGTCGTTCCCGCGAAGACGGGAATCCAAAAATTGCGAAGCAATAACAAGAACAATCAACTCGCGTTTGTTTCAATACTAGATTCCCGCCTTCGCGGGAATGACAAGAGAGGCGAGGGCAGGGCGACAATGATCGCGCAATCGCAAGAGCAAGCGCTCAAATTGCAAGCTAGAACAGCAAAGGCGCGAGAGCGGGCGAGAATAACCAACTTAAAAAGGAGGAGACCAATGAAATTTCTTCATTTTCTTTTGGGCTAGGGTATTCAGAAAGTTAAAAAGACGCCGATAGTGATAAGATATTCGGCGAAAAGCATTCACAAGGAGGAAACGAATATGAAAGCGCGTTCTAAAGCGGCGTTAATCGCCGCGTTAGCTTTATCGTTGCCGTTGATCGCATGGGCAAACCACGTAATCAAGGTTAATCCAGACCAATGGCAACTTATAGGTATCACGGGTTACTACAACATTGAAACGAAGGGGGATTCGAATACGTCAAGCGCCGATCTGGCAAACGGCGCTCTCGGACAGGCTGTTGTCGATCTTAGAGACGATAACGACAATATATCGTGGGACGCAAACGCCACCTCTCCCTCCGACTACAATAAGGGAAATTGGAACGCGCAGTTTAGCGACGCTCAGGACGCGCCAACGCTTGGCGTCAATGCGCCTACCGAAAATACGGGGCTAGGCTCTCCCTATCACTCCATTGTGGGTTTGCGAACGCTTAGAGTTGGTTCAATCCAAAAAACGGTAATCAGCTTTGCGCGACCGACAGCGCCCGCCGAGACCAACGGCAAAGAGTATGGCGCGTCGCTAATTTCGCTGTATCTGGTTTCGCCCTATTCAAACGGCGAACCCGACGTAATGGTGATCTTTGCGGCAAATCTGCTCAATCAAACCTTCAAAATCTCGTTCAAAAACAACGTTACGTCAAAGTGGAGCTTTCAAGATCCTGACGCCGCCGACATTGTCTATCAGGGCAAGTTTAGCTACGACGCGACATACGACAATCCGTTGCGAATCGGTTCCGGTTTAACGCGAGTATTGCCTACGTCCACGACTACGGCGGGATCGTCGAGCGGTTACAGGAGTTTTGCCAACACGATCGACTTGAATGTTTCCGACAATATCGCGGAGAAATTCGGCGAACTCAATACGACCAACTTCCAAGCCTTTGAAGGCAACTTCACCGCCTATCAATACGACGCGGTTCAAAAACTTTGGAAAATCGCCACGATCAACAACGCTCCGGACGGCGGTTTCGGACTTCAGACGGTTAGCGCCCTTGGCGAAAAGGGCAACGCGGGATCGACGAACAAAGTCCAAGACTACGTTAAAGGCGATTTCGCAAGCTGGGAAAAAGGCTACGGCTACTGGGTGCGAATATTTGACGACGCCAACCCCTCCACGACGGGCATAAAAGGCAAAGGTGATCTGCCCGGTATTTTGGCAAACGAGCAGATTAACGGCGCAGGCGATTACAACGGCTTAATCCAAAACGGCTGGAATCTGCTTGCCTTTGAAGATGGAACGTTGCGCTATACGGCAAGCGGGTTTAAGATTTCTAATGCCACAAGCGTGCTACAAGTGGTTAGTCCGTTTGGCGACTCTAACGTATCGTTTCCGAGCGCTCTTACCAGCGCTGATTGCTTGGCGTTTAACACTAACGCGCAAATCAGCAATAACGGTAGCGCAAACGCGCTAGAAGTTACTTGCCTGTCGGACGGTACAAATGCGTATCTAATCTCGTCCAAGCCGTTTTATATTATTACTAGCGGCGCCACAGGCACAGTTACCGGCATTGAAAGCCTTGCGGGTTATAAATACCAAACGACCGATCTGGTCGACATTAACGGCTCGTTAGCTCCAACCGCGCTTCGCACGAAACTTGGCGAATACGCGCTTTTGGTCGAGTTGAACAATAAAGACTACAATCTCAGCAACGGCGGCGCATTGCCCGTCGACAACGCTCTTGGCGTTGGCGTGCCTTCATGGTATGGCAAACCAATCAAAAGCACAAATCCTTTTGATATTACAAAAGTGGTACCCGACTTTGCGTCGCAAGTAAACATCAACGCGGGCGACAACGCGCGCGCGGTTTATGTTGATTCAAGCTCGTCCGAAGTTGATAGATTGCTTTTGCTTGCGGCAAATACTCGCTTCTATGTGCGCGACAATGTCGCCATCCGCGTATTTAAGCTAAAGAGCGGCGAGGAAGCGAATAATTCGGTGTTGTCGATTGATTACGGCGGCGCAAGCCACAAAACCGCCACAATCGTCGGCACGTCATGGGTAGGCGGACAACCCGATTGCCCGACGCTACTATCGGCAGTAAAGCCCGCCAGCGCGACCGCAGTTGTAGCTGGTTGCCTTGACGGGAATAATTCGATTGGCTATTTCTCCGATAGTCAGTTTAACTTCGACGTTAAAGAGATTAACGCTCAAAATGGCGGAGGTCAATTGTTAGTTGATGTCTACACAGATAAAAACGGGTCGGTAAGCGGCGCGTTGAAAAAGGTGATTCAGCCTAGCGATCTTAAAAAAGCGAACTTTGACGGCGGAACGGCGAATTGGAGCCCTTCAGTCTCCAATCTAACCTATACAAGCGTATGGGCGGAAGATTTCCCCACAAACGGACCGCTTTATTATCTGGCAAGCAACGGCTTTAAGCCCGAAATGATTCTAACGGGCGTAACCAGCGACAACACGGATCCGACATTTACTACCGGTAACGCGCCGGGAACGATTAGCTGGAAAGCGCTAGATACTACCCGCGATCCAAAAGCGTGGTTTGACAGCGCCAACGACTTTGAGTTGTTCTGGACTGAAAAAGAGCGTGGTTATTGGGTTTACGCCGAAAGCGGTTATGTAAATCAAGTAGCGGTAAACGACGTTAATCTCAACCAGACCTCCGTCGTTACCAAGCACTTCAACAATACGGAAAAAGTCGGCGACGAGATCGCGGTGTTCAACTGGATTGACGCTTATGTCAGCGCAAGCGTCAGCGGCTTAACTAGACCGGGCTATACAAGCGGCGAAACGTACACCGTAAGAGCTAGACTGGATAGCGACTTTATTCCGCTAACTACGACGGGCGCGATTAGCGGCTCTAGCGCTACGTTTACGGCGGCGCTAAACGACTTTGAAGTCGCAGGCCTTCGTCCGACTGGTCCAAAAGACCTTAACGTAACGGCTACGGACGGATTGGGCGGCAACGCTACGGGCGGCGTTCAGATTAGGTACGTTCAACCCGCGACGCCTACGATTAGCTTTAGCGGCGATACGCTTACGCTTTCGAGCAATACGTACGCTACACAGGCGATTGTCTTTGTGGGCGACGTAAGCGACGAAAAGAACGGTTACGCGCAACGGGTTTATAACAAACCTCTGCAAAACCAAAGCGACGGAAACGGCACTGTCGCGCTAAAAGAGATCGCGGTTACGTATCCCGCCCAGCTCGCCGAGCAACCGGTTAGCGCAACTCGTCATATAATGGCTGACTACAACGACACGAACAAGGATATGTTGACCGATCTGCGCGTCGCTGTGGCTACGAGGGACGCGGACGATTCGCTTAGCGTGTATTCCAATATACGACAGGTTAATTATGTGCCAGCTTATAGCGATACGTTCTATGTGTATAGTAAAGGCGAACATAACGCGACCAAACATTGGACGTCTTTTGGAGACGCGCTAGTCGGTTACGAAACGAATACAACCGACGATATTGCGTTTAGAGGCGCGAACGGCGGAGAGCTAACGCTGGTTTATCAGCCGCTCAATCCAAATCAAGGATTGGCAAATCAAGCGCCTAAACACGTAGATATTAAAGCTGGCGGTCGCAACGCGCAGATTCAATACCTCTCGAAATACGAAGGTAAAGTGTTCTACGTATACGACCATTCCGGCGGCGGTAGTTGGTACTACGGCGTATTCCCTGGCGACGAAGGGGGCAATACTTGGGGTCAATCGGGCTACGATCTAACGCTTGCTAGACTGCCAAACGTTAAGCAAACGTTGCCTGTGAATCCGAGCTTCCCGAACGTTCCTTAAAGGCGAAGGCGATGAAGCGGCTGGCTGGCATAGCGTTGATAGCTTATTCGGCGATCGCGGCGGACTTTCGTCCGCCCGTTCCCGACGTGGGCGTTGCGGAGGAAAAGCGGCAGATTTTGCAATCGTGCAAAGTTCCGCAACAGGCGGTCGTTTTGCCGCCTATGGTGGAAGCCGACTATCGCCCTTGCGCCAACGCCTACTATAAGCCCGACGCGCCAAACGCCGCTTATCGCCTCTCCACAATGTTTGGCAAAGAGGTCAAGGTTAGCGCGATTGCGATCGCGGAAGGCTTTTTGCGAGCCTACGAGATCAACGCGACGCTTGAAGGCAAAAAGTTGCGTTTATTGTGCGACGAGAGCGTGAGCGCTTGCTACGACATTGGCAAGTCTTACGCTCAACAAAAGAAATGAAAGGATAAACAATGAAAAAGCTAACTGCTTTAGCGTTTTTAGCCGCTTTGGGGCTGTTTGCGCTAGGTTGCGGCGAAGAGTCCGCCAAAGGCGGAAGCGTGGTCGGAAGCGGTAACAGCGCCGTTGACGGCGGCTCTAACGACGGCGGTTCAACGCCTCCCGTTGTTGGCGACGACGGCTATTCGACAAGCACCGAATACGAAGATCCCGCAAGCGGGGAAAAGACAAACAAGATCAGCGATATTGTCAGCGACGGCACCGGAGCGACGCCCCCTGCGGCTCCGACATTTACTCGCGCCAAAACCGGCGAAATACCGCCTCCGCCCGATCCGTTGAAAGACGTTAAAAAGAATCGGAGCTAAAAGGCGCTAAAGATTCTGGCGGCGCGTCGCAGCTTTTAACAACGCTACGCCGCCCGCCGTTTCGCAATTAAAAGGCTCTGAAAATTCTGACGGCGCTTTCTAATTAAAAAGCGTAAAACTATGGCGATGCCTCATAGCGTTTTGGCGCTCTACCGCCGCCAAACTAAACGCCTTCCTCTTCGTCATTTTCGCGCTCCTCCCGTCATTCCGCGCAAAGTCGCAAGATTCAAATTAAAAAGTTATAAGATTTTGCGAATGGCAATCGAACCGTGATCGTCTAAATATTGGACACCCGCCTTCCTTCGCGCCTTGCGCTTGCAAGCAAGTTCGTCGCGGGTATGACAGAGAAGGCGCTGGAATGACGCGAGGCAGGCGCGATTTTTGAACAAGCGGCTAAAGGCGGAAGCGAAAAAGCCAACAAGTCCTAACCGCTCTCGGCAGCGCCAAACCAAAATGACGACAACGCCCGCTTGTCGCTTATTCGAGCGGCGCGATCACCGATAATTTTTCAAGTTAAACGCGCGTTTTGGATAAAATCAAGCGAAAGTTTTCGCCTCTTAACGAAAGGAACGATATGAAATTGGTTTGGTTGTGTTTGGTCGCGGCGGTTTTGCTTGCGGGTTGCGGCGCGGCGACCTTGAAGAACGCGGCGAGCGCGATAGAAATAAAACGCGCGCCAAGCGACGCGCAGATGAACGAAGCGCTGAAAACCGCGTTGCGCGACGGCGCGACAAACGCGGCGAATCAACTTGCGAAAGAGGGCGGTTTTGGCAAATCGTCAATATATAAGATTTATCTGCCGACGGAAGCGGAAGCGATCGCGCAAAACGTCAAATTGATCCCCGGCGGGCAGAAATTGATAGACGATGCAATAACGCGAATCAACGCGGCGGCGGAAAGCGCGGCGAAAGAAGCGTCGCCGATATTTGCCGAAACGATCGCCAATATGACAATCGCCGACGCGATCGGCATTCTAAAAGGAGGCGAAAATGCGGCGACAAACTATTTGCGCCAAAAGACAAGCGGCGCGCTTAAAACGGCGTTCGCGCCCAAAATAAGCGCCGCGCTTGATCGGAGGCTTGTCGCTGGCGTGTCCGCGAGAACCTCGTGGGACGCGCTTGTCGGCGGATATAACAAAGCGGCGAATTCGCTCGCGGGCAAGATCGCCAAACTTGAGCCGATTAGAACTTCGCTGAACGACCACGTTTTGGACAAAGCGCTTTTCGCGCTGTTTAGCGAAACGGCAAACGCGGAGGCGAAAATCCGCGCCAATCCGCTTGGAGCGGCGGACGCGACGGTTCGCAAAGTCTTTGAATACGCGAAAAATTCGCT
>JAISMA010000022.1 GCA_031276985.1 Helicobacteraceae bacterium
CGCTTTTGCCGCGCTTTTGCCTAGCGCGATTGCTCTCCAGCCGCTTTGCCACGCCGTTTGCGCGAAGAAACTTTTCACGACGCTAGGCGAGGTAAAGACAATCGCCGCGTCGTTTGGAATCAAGCTAACGTCGATCGCTTTGGCGCGGGTTTCGTAGATCGCGAGGCTTTGGCAGGCGACGTTTTTGCGCGCTAATATCCCTTCCAGATCGCCCAAAACCTCGCGCGCGCGCGGATAAAAAAAGCGCAGATCGCTATGCCGCGCCGCGATCGCTTCGGCTAATTTGTCGCCAAGCGCGACGCGGGATTCAAAAAAAACCGATCCGCCAAGATTGGTTACTGCTTTGGAAGTCGCCGCGCCAATCGTGAAAACCTTTAGCTTTTTCCATGCGCTATCAAGCCGATCAAGCGCTTTTACGGCTTGCTTGGAGGTGAAAATAACCGCGTCAAAACCGCTTAAATCCGCCGTTGTCTCAAGCAAAACCGTCTCGATCGCGGGCAGATGAATCGCGCCCGCCGCGCCTTCAATCGACAGCGCGACAACCGCCCGCGCCGCCGTTTTCGCCCGTTTGCCGAGCGCTGATTGATTGTTGTCGTTTGCCAAAATCGCCGCCTTGTTCGTCGCCGCTAAATATAACGCAACGGGCATTAGCTTATCCAAATCGGCTTTTTGTCGCCCCGTCGCGCTTGCAAATATAAAATTGGTTAAAATCCGCGCTTTTTAAGCCACACCAAATACAGAACAAGCGTGAAAATCAGACGTTTTTTGCGCGCAAAAGGATTACAATGCAAATTTCCGTCAAAAAAATTGACGGCGCGAACGCCGTTATTACGGCTTCATTCGACAAAGAGGCGATTGCTAAAGCCGAAAATATCGCGGCGGCAAAGATCGCCAAAGAGACCAAAATCGCGGGATTTAGGCAGGGCAAAGTCCCCGCGTCAGTCATAAAAAGCCGATTCAAAGATCGCTTAAACGCCGATTCAAAAAGCCAACTCGCTAATCAGGCTTTTGAAGAAGGGCTGAAAAAACTCGACAAACCCGACCTAATCGGCATGCCGATCGTTTCAAAAAGCGGCGAAAACGACGGCGCTTTGGAACTGGAGCTAAAACTCGCTTTGCGTCCCGTTATAGAGCTTGGCGATTATGAATCGCTTACGCCTTCGTTTAAGCCGATTGAAATTTCGCCCGAAACTCTGCGCGAAACAATGGAAAAAGCCGCCGACGCTTCCGTCGCGCCCGAAGCGATCGCCGAAAAACGCGGCTTGAAAAAGGGCGATTACGCCCAATTTGACTTCAGCGGATTTATCGACGGCAAACCTCTCGCCAACGCCACGGCGAAAGATTACGAGCTTAAAATCGGCTCAAACGGCTTTGTTCCCGGTTTTGAAGAGCAGATGATCGGCTTAAAAGCGGGCGAAGAGCGCAAGATCGCGGTTACCTTTCCAAACGAGTATCACGCCAAAGAGATCGCGGGCAAAGAGGTTACGTTTGACGTGGCGCTTAAAGCAATCAAGGTCAAAAAGAACGTCGAATTAAACGACGAAACAGCCAAAAAACTGCTTCCGGGCATTGAAGACGCCAATATGGAAAAATTGGAAGCCGCCGTCAAAAAAACCTTGTTAGACGAGCGAAAAGTCAAGTTGTACAACGAGGAGTTGCGCCCTAAATTGATCGAGGCTTTGCTTAAAAAATACGACTTTGATCTGCCCGAAATCATCTTGGAGCAAGAGATCGATCATCTGGCAACGCAAAAAGCGAGGACGCTTGGCGAAGAGGAGTTGCGAAAGCTGCAAACCGACGAAAAAGCGCTCAAAAATTTGCGCGAAGAGTTTCGCGCCGAAGCCAAAGAGCGCGTTAAAACGACGCTGCTTATCGACGCGATCGCCAAAGCGGAACATATCGCCGTTAGCGATCGCGAGGTTACGCAGGCGATCTATTACCAAGCGTTGCAATCGGGGCAAAATCCGCAGGAGGCGCTGGAGTACTACCGCAAAAATAATCTAACGGCGGTCGTGCGAATGTCGCTTACGGAAGATCGCGCTTTGACGACGCTTTTGGACAGAAAAGCCGCCGCGCAAGAGGACGCGCCAAAACCCGCGAAGCCCAAAAAAGAGCGCCAAAGCGAAAGCGGCGACGAAGGCGACGAAACGCCCGCCAAAAAAAGCGTCAAAAAGCGAAGCGCGGCGAAAAAAGAGAGCTAAACGCAAAAGTAAAGCGGCTTTGGTCATAATGACGATCTCACAATTTAACAAAGGCTAAAGATGAGTTACTATATTCCTTACGTGATCGAGCGCACGGGGCGCGGCGAACGAAGCTACGACATCTATTCGCGTCTGCTCAAAGACCGAATCGTAATGCTTGGCGGCGAAATCAACGACGCGGTCGCAAGCTCAATTGTGGCGCAACTGCTGTTTTTGGAAGCCGAAGATCCGCAAAAAGACATTTATCTGTACATCAATTCGCCCGGCGGCGTGATTACCAGCGGAATGGCGATCTACGACACAATGCAGTACATCAAGCCCGACGTGGCGACGATCTGCATCGGACAAGCCGCGTCGATGGGCGCGTTTTTGCTTTCATGCGGCGCGAAAGGCAAGCGCCACGCTCTGCCAAACTCGCGCATTATGCTTCACCAGCCGCTTGGAGGCGCGCAGGGACAGGCGACGGACATAGAGATTCAGGCAAAAGAGATCGTCCGCGTTAAAGCGATTATCAACGAGATTTTGGCGCAGAACACGGGCAAGCCGCTCAAGACGATTCAAAGCGACACCGATCGCGATTTTTTTATGAGCGCGAAAGAGGCGCTAAATTATGGCATAATAGACGCCGTTGTCGAAAAGAGTTTGAAATAGCGGTTTTTTAGCAAGGAGATTGGCGTGTTATTAAGGAAAGGGATCAATATCGGCGCAAACGGCGACGCCGCGCCCGCTTCCGCGCCAAGCGCCGTTGCGAACGGCGGGGGCGAATTGGAGAATTTCGCGCGCGGCGTTTTGGAAGATCTCGCAAAAGACAATCTCCCGCCGCTTCCAAACTACTATCAACTCTATTTTGAAAAAGCGCTCGACGAAAAGTCTTACGAATTTCGCAAAGCGATGAGCGATATGATCGAAGGCGAAAGCTCCAGCGAAGACGAAAAACGCATGCGTATGGAACGACAGCTTCAGGATGGTTTCGGCGTTTTTAAGGAGATTTTGCAAAACGTGGCGACGTTGTTTAAGAACGTGAGCAATATGACGCAAATTAGCAAGCGCAGAATGCAGGAAGCAAAAGCTATCAACAATCCGGGCGCGGTGCAAAATTTGTCGTTAGCGCTTAATAACGATTTGGAAAAATTAACGTTAGCGCTAAATTCGCAGGCGATCGTTATAAAAAATCTCTACGCAAAAAGCGCCAAAATCCTTCAGGAAGTTAAAGGCGAGACCATATACGACTCGCAATACGGCATTTTTAATAAACGCTATCTTACCGATCAGATTCGCGCCGAGATCGCGCAGATTGGCAAATTTAATCATCAAAGCTCGCTTATGCTCGCTAAACTTAGCGCCAAAATCAAAGATCGCATTTCAAGCGAAAAACAATTAGGGCTTATCAACAGAACAATCTCGAAACTTTTTATGAAAACTTCCAGACGCAGCGACGTGGTGGCGCATTTTGGCGACGGATGCTTTGGCATATTGCTGAAACACACCGACGAACAAAACGCCTCTCGCGCCGCGCTTCGCGTCGCCGAGATGACAAACGGATCGCATTTTTTCATTGCCGATCAAGAGATTAAACTCGAAATATGCGTGGGCGTCGCCGCTTTAAGCGTTTCGCAAGAAGCCGAAACCGTAATGGTGCGCGCTCTTGACGCGATGAATAAAGCCGACGCGGAAGGCAAAGTTTTTGAAGTGGCGTCATCTGAAGAGGGCGAAAAAACCAATGGCTAGAGAACTGCTTTTTTACCCTAATAAAAAACTTAGGCAAAAATCGATCGCGGTCGTTAATTTTGACGACGAGTTGGGCAGATTGCTAGACGATATGAATTTGGCGATGATTGAGCATAACGGCGTAGGTTTGGCGGCGATTCAAATCGGCGTTCCGCTTCGCGCTTTTGTCGTTAATCCTCCTAGCGAAACGGGCGAACAGCTTCCGGATCATCTTGTCGAAATTGTAAATCCAGAAATTATAAAAGCCGAAGAGGAGATCGTATGGAAAGAAGGCTGTTTGAGCATTCCCGAATTTACCGAAGAGGTAAACCGTTTTGCGAAAATAACGCTTAAATTTCAAGATCGCGACGGCTGGGATTTCACGATCGAAGCCGAAGGATTAATGGCGATAGCCATTCAGCACGAAATGGATCATTTAGACGGCAAACTGTTTGTCGATCGCCTGCCGCTTTTGAAACGCAAAAAGTTTGAAAAAGAGTGGAAAAGAACTTTGAAAGCAAACGGCAAACAATGAAAATAATAAGCTGTTTATTGGTTTTTGCTTTAAGCGTTTGGGCGTACAAAGATCATAAATTCGCGCAGTTAGAGCAGATCGTCGCAACAAAGAACGAAGCAGCCGCGAAAGCCTATGAGATCGCAACGGCTCTGCTGCTGGAAAACAGGGCTTTTGAAGCCGTGAAATATCCGCAAAAGGCGATCGAATTAAAGAGCTTGAAACGCGCTAATCCGCAAGCGTTCAAGAGGCTTTAGACTTTTATGAAATTGCAAACAATTACGATCAAAATAGATACTAAAGCATACGACATCAGCCTAAACGATCAGGGCAAAGAGCTAATCTCAAAAGCGATCGACGAGTTAGGCGAAAGCGTAAGCGTGAAAAAATTGCTTGAAGCGTATTTGACAAAAGCGGCGCTAGCGGAAAAATTCCAAGCGGAATTAAAAGAGATTGAAAAAACGATCGCCGCAATCGATCGTCTAAGCGACGAATAACTCGCCGCAATCGCCGCTAATTCTCTCGCCTTTGCGATCTTAATTTCTCAATCTCCAACTCGTCGCGCAATTCGGGCGCTGGGTTGCGCGGCGCGTCGTCGTTTGCGCTTGCGTTTGGAACGGCGCTTAAATAAAAAACGGCGGCGCGCGCGTTGAAAACGAAAAATTCGATCGCTTCAGCCGCTTGATCGTCGGGCGGTTTTTTTACGCTCAAAATATAACCGCCGCCGCTTTCTATTCCGTAAAAACGAAGTCTAATAGCAAGGCTTTGCGAAGAGCATTGAACCGCGTATATGTTTTTTGCTTTAAGCGTTTGGGAAAGCTCTTGCGCGAAATGGTGGGCGCGAGCGAAATGTTTATCCGTAATCGCGTAAATCGCTTTATTGAAAAACGTTAGCGCTCCAAGCGCTAAAAGCGAAGTTATAAAAACAACGGCAAGCGTAATATGCATCTTGCGAAACTGCGGCAGACGTATTCGCCATGAATTCATAAAAGCGCGAGTCATAAGCGGCGTGGAGATCGCCGCAAACGGAGCGTACTCTTCAATTGGCAGATTTTGTCGCATACTCAAAAGAATCGACAGGGCAAAAGGCGCGAAAGAGACGAACCAAAGCGCGGGTAATTTCTCGGAATTTTTGAACAAATACCAATATATAGTATAGATAAAATAGCATAATATAAAAGGCGAAAAAATCGCGCCGTATAGCCCAAAAATATCCAAAAAATAACCGCGCGGTCTGCCGCCAAACTCAAAACTATGCAACGCGAACGACAGCGCCGCGAAACAGATAAACAAAACGGCTTGACGTTTGCGAGAACGACTTATTTCATAACACGCGGCGGCAATGTTCAAAGCGATAAATAAATTATCGGCGATCGCGGATAAAAAAAGCGCGGCGATCGCCAAAGGCTCATAGCGGTCGCTAAGCCAAACGTAAATTAAAGCGACGCTCATAGCAAACGGCGCCATGCTGGCTAACAGCGCCGCGCTATTAACGCCCGGCAACAGCGCAAAAAAGATCGTAGCGATTAAAGCGTCGCTAGGGCGCATGGATCGCCGCGCCACGGCGTAGATCATCGCCGCGTTGAAAATATGCGTCAAGATAAACGGAGCGCGGATCGCCAAGTTATTCTGCCCAAAAAGCGAGGCGCTAAATCGCAGTATATGCCCAATCGCGCCCTCGTCGCCAAAAAACAGCCGCGCCTCTCCCGCGCTTACGCCAAGCGTCGGCGCGTAGGCGAATAAAAGCGCCGCGTCAAGCGCCAAAAAGCACGCAAGCGCCTTTTTAGAGGCGCAAAAAGTTGTCCAAAATTGCGCGCCCATGCTCGCTCATTACGCTTTCCGGGTGAAATTGAACGCCGTAAATAGGGCGATTTTTGATCTCGATTGCCATAATTTCGCAATCGTCGCCCGTTTGCGCCGTAACGACAATATCGTCGTTTACGCTCGCTCGCTCGATTGCCAGCGAGTGATAGCGCGTGGCGTTAAATTCGCTTGGAACGCCGCTAAAAATCGCGCTAGGTTTTATCACGCAGATTTTGTCGATTTTCCCGTGCATTAGTTTTGTTGCGCGGACGATTTTCGCGCCGAAGGCTTGAGCGATCGCCTGATGTCCTAAACATACGCCGAAAATTGGCGTTTTGTCTTTGAAAAAATCGATCGCTTCCAGCGTTACGCCCGCTTCGTTTGGTGTGCTTGGACCGGGGGACAAAATTAGTTTTTCGGGCTTCATATCGGCTATTTCTTTAACGCTTAACTCGTCGTTTCTGACGACTTTAAGATTTGCGCCAAGCTCCCAGCAGTATTGCGCGATGTTATAGGTGAAACTGTCGTAGTTGTCGATTAGTACGATCACGGTTTGTCCTTTTAATTGTTTGAAAAACATAGGCTCGTTTTTGGCTCATATTTTCACTTCCCATCGGCGACGTCGATAACCTCGACGTCTATTATATTATCATCCTTGCGCGGAGGCTTGTCGCTTGTCGCCATAATAGCGGACGCCACAACCAAGATTAAGCCTATCGCGTCGCCTAAAAATCCGGGCATTACAAGCAAAAACGCGCCGATTATTCTCAATGAAAACGCGCGCGATAAAAGATTGGCGGAGAGCCTATTTTGCATAACCTTCCAAAGACTTTCCCTAAACGTGGATGGCATTTCTATAAATACCAAAACCCCAAAAACCGCGCTGAATCCTATCTCGATAAAAACCATAAAAACCTCCATAACGGAAGCCAAATATACGGTAGCCGCGAGTTCGGCGATAAAATAAAGCCAAAAGAGCGTTATTTTCATCTAAAAAACCTTTTTCGCTCGTTAATTAAGGCAAATTTAGCCATTGCGCGGCGACCTCTTTTAAGCGATTGACGTTTTCGGACGCAAAAAACTTAATTTGCGTTTCGTCCGCGCCGCCAAACGCTAGATTATTAGCCTTCAAATACTCCGCGATCGCCTCGCCGCTATGAACGAGTTTCGCGCCCGCAAACCAAGCGCCAAGCGCCGTTTGCATAAGCGGATAATGCGTGCAACCCATAATAACCGCGTCAAACGCGCCCAGATCGCCAAAGTAACGCTTGAAGGCTTCTTGCGCGATCGCGCCGTCAAAAATACCCTCCTCGACAAGCGGGACTAAAAGCGGCGCGGGGACAGCCGTTACGTTTTCGTAGCCTTGCGCGGACAGCAGTTTTTGATAAACGCCCGATCCTATCGTGGCTCTAGTGCCAATCACCAAAACCCGATCGCGCTTTTTAACGCCGCCGTTTTTCAGCGCCAAAACGCCCGGCTCAATCACGCCCGCGACGGGAAAAGCCGCCTTGCGTCGTAATTCGTCCAGCGCGTACGCGCTTGCCGTGTTGCATGCCACAATCAGAACGTTTGGCTCGAATCCGCTTAAAAACTCCAGCGCCTCCAACGAATAACGCGCGATCGTGTTTTGATCTTTAGCGCCGTAAGGCACTCGCGCCGTGTCGCCGTAATAGACGATCTCGTCGAACATCTTGTGCTTTATCAGCGATTTAACGACGCTCAAACCGCCTACGCCGCTGTCAAAAACCGCCGCCGTCATTTCGTTTCGCCCGATAGCAGAATATTCGGCTCGTTTTTGAAACGGCGCAAAAGCTCCAGCGTCATCGCGCTTCTAATGCTAAGAATATCGCGGTACGGCGCGACGTACCACAGATACATTCTCATCGCCTTGCCGTCGTCTTGAAGCATAAACTGAATCTTCGGGCGCATTCGCTTGCCGCGCATGGTGTAGCGATCGCGCAGTCTGTCGTATTGCAGCTTCGCCATTTCGATATAGCGCCCCGTTAGCGCGCTCACTGTTTCTTCGGTGATTTTGTTGATTCGCTCGAAATCGCTTTTGATCTCAAACGGAATCTCGATGAGATCGTAGAGCGTTTTCATCGTATCGTGCGTGTAGTTGTAGATCGCTTTTGTAAAGATGAAGTTATTCGGAATAAACACAATCCGCCCAGCCCGCTTGATTTCGGCGGCGTTATTGTGAGTGATATTTTCGTACAGCGTCAAGCTCATTGGCGATATGCCGATCACGTCGCCGATTACGGGTTGCGCGTCATAGATCAAAATCCGATCGCCCACGACGACGGCGCCGCCAAAAACCAGCCTTAACCACGCGACGAAATTCAGCACCGCCTCTTTCATCACAATCGTCAAGCCAGCCGCCACAAAACCCACAAAAGTAAGCGCGTAAAGCAGGTTATCGATGTAATTAAAAATCAAAAACAGCGCGGCGATCGCCGCCGTAACGATATTAAGCAGTCTAATCCAAAACGCCGACGTCTCCGCGTCCATCGCGTATCGCCGAATGGCTCTCCGCGTTATCCACAGCGCCGCGACGATTGCCGCCAAAACGACGGCGACGACGATAATATGCGTCAGCTCCTGCTCGCGGTAGTTTCTCTCGCTCGTTTCGATAAATCCGCCGATTGTGTCCAGCGCGCGCTCTTTTTGGTCGATCAGCCCTCGCGCAAGCTCAAAATAACGCTTATCCGATCGCGTCCGCTCCAAAAACTCCGCGTCGCCGTCTTGTCCCGCTTGCGCTTCGTACTCGTCAAGATAGGCAATCGCCAAAACGTACTCTTTTTCCAGCGATTTGAAACGCTCTTTTGCGCGTTCTAACTCGCGCCGATGAGTTTTGGCGATGAAATTTATAAGATTTATGTTTATCTTGTCGGTTTGCGGCATGGAAAAATCGAGTAATTCCGAAAAGTTTTTTGGCAACGTTTCGTACGAGGCAAGTTGCGCTTCCAGCAAGATAAGCTCTTCGTTTAGCTCGCGCTCGCTTTTGGATCGCACGCGCAAAACGGCGATTTTTTTGTTCAGATCGTCGATTTTGGCTTTAAGCGCTTCGTATTCCGTATGATTTTTGTAAGTGGCGATCCATATATTGCGATCGTTTAGATAGTCCGCTTTGGACGCGCCAAAACACGCGATCGCAAGCGCCGCAAGCGCCGCCAAAAGACGAATCATAATCCTACGTCCGCGCTGAAATCTTCCCAGCCAATCACGCGAACGCCGAGAGTCTCCGCTTTTTGCAGTTTGCTTCCCGCGTTTTCGCCCGCGAAGAGAAAATCGGTTCTTTTGGAGACGCTTTCGCTAACGATCGCGCCAAGCGTTTCAAGTTTTGCCTTGATCGCCTCGCGCGGCAGGGCAAACGATCCCGTAATAACGACGGTTTTGCCAAAAAAACGGGAATCTGCGGCGGCTTGCGCTTTTGGCGGCGCGACGGGGCGAATAATCGCCTTCAAAACGTCGATTCTTTCGCGGTTAATCTCCAAAAACTCCGCGATCGACTCGCTCGTCTCCGCGCCGAAACCTTCGATTGCCTCGTAATCGGCTCGCGTTTTTTGATCCCATTCGTCGCCGAATAATTTTGCGAGTTTTTTAGCCGCCGCTTCGCCGACGCGCTCTATGCCAAGCGCGTTGATAAACCGCCACAATTCGCTGTTTTCGATAGCTTTAATCGCCGAAAGCAGCGAGGAGATTCTGCGCTCTTTGAAGCCTTCAAGGTTTTCAAAACTTTGCTCGTTAAGCGCGAAAATATCCTCTATTTTGCGGATTTTGCCCGCTTTGTAGAGCGTAGCCGCGATCTCCTTGCCAAAGCCGTCGATATTCAGCGCCCGCTTTGAAACGAAGTGCGACAGGCTGTTCAAAAGCCGCGCTTCGCAATCGAGATTTTGGCATTTCAAGATTGCGCCGTCTTCAAATAATTTCGCGCCGCACGAGGGGCATTTGGAAGGTTTTTCGATTGGCGTTTGCGTTCCGTCGCGCAAATCGCTCAACGCCCGAATCACTTTGGGAATCACGTCGCCGCTTCTAATCAGCGTGATCGCGTCGCCTATGCAAACGCCAAGCCGCGTTATTTCGTCAAAGTTGTGCAACGTTACCCGCTCGATCGTCGCGCCGTCGATATTAACCGCTTCAACGCCGCCGACGGGCGTTAGCGCGCCGGTGCGTCCCACCTGCCAATCGACGCTAATCAGGCGCGTTCGTTTTTCCACGGCGGGAAATTTATATGCCGCCGCCCAGCGCGGCGCTTTGATCGTCCAGCCCAGCCGATCGCGCAAAGCCAGATCGTCGAGTTTAATTACCATTCCGTCAAGCTCCATATCCAGATCGCCGCGTTTTTGACGCATATCCGAATATGCCGCTTCAATCTCCTCCGCGCTCGCGCACAAGGTTCGCATAGCGATTGCGCGAAATCCAAGCGATTCAATCAGCCGCATCTGCTCAAAACCGCTTTTGGCGTTAAGCGATCCGCGTCCGATTCCCCACGGCAAAAAGACGAGATTGCGCTCGGCGACGATCTTGGGATCAAATTGGCGCAGGCTTCCGCTCGCGGCGTTGCGCGGATTGGCAAACGGCGGCTCGCCGCGTTGCGATCTGACGCGGTTAATCGCGTCGAATTCGTTTTTGTAGATTACGGTTTCGCCGCGAATCTCAATCAGCTCTTTGTGATCGATGAAAAGCGGCGCGGCGCGTATGGCTTTGGCGTTGTTCAGGACGTTTTCGCCCTCGATCCCGTTGCCGCGCGTTACGGCGCGAATCAAAACGCCGCCGTCATAGACCAGCGAAAGGCTTGCGCCGTCGAATTTCGGCTCGCATGTGAACGTTAGATCGTTCGTCTCGGCGAGTTTTGCCACCCGCTTAATCCACGCTCGAAGCTCGTCGCCGTTAAACAGATCTTCAAGCGACCACATGCGCTCTAAATGCGCCGCCTTTTCAAACCCGTCCAAAAGCGCGCCGCCGACTCGTTGCGTGTGAGAAAGAGGAGAAATATCGTTTGGATGCGCGGTTTCATAGGCTACGACTTCGCGGTAAAGCGCGTCGTACTCGCTATCCGTCGCTATTGGCGCGTCGAAAACGTAATAGGCTCTAGCCCAGCGCTCAAGCGTTTTGATCGCTTCTTGATAGGCGTTTGGCGACAACATGCCCGCTACGCTTTAGGCGACGACGGCTTCGCGCGCGCTAGTCGCGGCTACTTTGGACGTTTTATCGTCTTTGTTCGCTTTTGCGATTTTGGCGGCGCAACGCGCGCAGATTCCGTTGAAAATCAGATCGCCTTCGTCAATTTTCGCGCCGTTTGGAATCTTGAGCGCCTTTTTGATCGCCTCGTAATCTACGTCGACGTCCAATATCTCGCCGCACTCGCTACAGATCAAATGCGCGTGTTCCTTTTGCGCCAGTTCAAAAACCTGCCGCTCGCCCGCGATCGCCACCTCTTTGACGAGTCCGCGTTTGGTCAGCGCCGATAGGTTGTTGTATATGGTGGAGAGCGAAATCATCGGTTGCTCGCTTTTGAGCGCGCGATAGATCGCGTCGATCGTGGAATGCCCGCGGTTGGCAAGCTCTTCCATTAGCCGTATGCGTTGCGGCGTAGCCTTCAGCCCGCGCAAGTTGAGTTTGATTTTGTAATCCACGTCTTTATTCCAACAAATAAAGTTTTCGCGATTATAGCCGTATTCGCCAAAAACGGATTTCCATCCGCTTTTGCGGCGTAGCGCGGTTACGTCAAGAACGCCGAAAACAAAGGACGCCAAA
>JAISMA010000123.1 GCA_031276985.1 Helicobacteraceae bacterium
CAATATCGGCTTTCTTCTTGAACAGCCACGGATACGGAGGCATAATAGAGCCTTCCACAACCTTTTGCGGATCTTTCATGTGCGCCTCGTGCCAATCGGTCGTGCGAACGTTGCCGACGCGCGCGAGATCGGGACCGGTGCGCTTAGAACCCCATGTAAAGGGGCGATCGTAAGCAAACTCGCCGCTAAGCGAAAAATGCCCGTAGCGATCGGTTTCGCTTTTGAACGGGCGAATAAGTTGCGAATGGCAGGCGTTGCAGTTTTCTTTCAGGTAAATGTTTTTGCCCGCAAGCTGCAAAATGGTGTAAGGTTCTAACCCTACGATAGGACGGGACGCCTGCGCGAATCCGGGAATAATCTCCACAAGACCCGCGAACGCAATCGTGAGAAATAAGAACACCGCGAAAAAGAACGGGTGTTTTTCTAACCAATGGAACATAACGCCTCCTCCTTAACTCGCCGAGATCGGGGTCGCCGAGATCGGTTCTTTATCGATCTTGTCGCCGCTCGTAATCGACTTGATCACGTTCCAAACGAAGATCAGGAAGCCGACAAAATACAGAGCGCCGCCGACGCCGCGAATAATGTAATACGGATGCAACGCGACAACGGTGTCTATAAAGCTGTATTGCAAACTGCCGTACTCGTCGACCGCGCGCCACATTAAGCCCTGCGTAATACCCGCGATCCACATGCTCGTGAAGTAAAGCACGATACCCGTAGTTTGAATCCAGAACTGAATATCGATCAGTTTCGCGCTGTAGAGCTTGCGCCCGTACATGCGAGGCACCATGTGATACGTCGCCGCCATCACGCTGAAACATACCCAGCCAAGCACGCCGTCATGCACGTGTCCGACAATCCAGTCCGTGAAGTGAGCCAAAGCGTTAACCGATTTGATCGATTGGATTGGACCTTCAAGCGTGGCGAACATATAGAACACCGACGCCAAAATCAACATTTTGATGATTGGATTGGTCGTAACTTGATGCCACTGCCCGCGAAGCGTGAGCAGGAAGTTGATCGCCGTACCCCATGAGGGCAGAATCAACACGACGGAGAAAACCGATCCCATCGTCTGCATCCAGTCGGGAACAGTCGAGTAGATCAGGTGGTGTCCGCCCGCCCACAGATAGACGAACATAAGCGACCAGAAAGAATACAAGGAGAGCTTGTAGCTATAAACGGGCGCTCCCGATTCTTTGGGCATAAAGTAATACACCAGCGCGATCACCGCCGAAGTAAAGACAAACGCGACCGCGTTGTGTCCCCACCACCATTGGATCAAGCCGTCGTTGGTGCCGCTGTACATAGAAACCGAGTTCAAAACGGAGCCGTAGCCCGAAATAAAGGTCGGAATCTGAAGGTTGTTGGTGATGTAAAGCATTGCGATCGCAAGAAACGTCGCGATGAAATACCAAAGCGAAATGTAGAGGCTCTTTTCGCGTCTAACGCCGATCGCGCCCCACATATGCAATCCCCATACGACCCATAAAACGACGATAAGCAGGTCGATTGGCCAGATAAGCTCAATGTATTCCTTGTTTTGCGTGAAGCCCGCAAACAGCGTTACCACCGCAAGCAACAAGATAAGTACGTAGAGCCAGAAATGAATCTGCCCAAGCGCTTTCAAGAACGGATATTCGTTAAACGAAATCTTCAGAACGCGCTGGGAGATGTAATACCACGCCGCCCATATACCGCTTAACATAAAGCCGTAGATGATGCCGTTGGTGTGAAGCGGTCGTAGTCGTCCGAACGTAACGAATTCGGCGTAATCGCCGAGAACGCCCGTCAGATTGAACGCGGGCCAGGCCATCTGGAACGCGAGCAAAACGCCGACTAGCATACCGATAATGCCAAAGATCACCATGGTATAGGTGAACAGCTTGGCGACTGAGTAGTCGTAACTGAGCGATGCACTCGATGGTTGCATGCTACCTCCTTATGGAATAAACGCCAAATTGCGGTGATAGTGTAGTAAAAAATAGATTAACTAGCGCTTAGCGCCTTCACATTTTTTTCACAAAAAATAAGACAAAAATTATCCGCTTAAGTTTATTGAAAGTTTATTTAGAAATGTTTGAGCCTGCGTTTTGCGAGCCAAACGACGATTCCAAGCCATATCGGAGGCGCTATAAAGGCGTACGCGCCGAATCTATCGCCGATTACCATAGCGGGCGCGTAGAACAGCACGGTTAAAATTAGCGCCTGCGCTCCCGACCGATTTTTGCCAAAGCGCGGCGAATATACGCCTATCGTAGCGGCGGGCAGCGAGGCAATCGTGAAAATAACGGCTAAAATCGCCCAAACCAACTCGCGGGCGGTAACGCGGCTTGTTTTGGCTTTGAGCCAATGATCTATCACGCCGCTATATTCAAGCGATCTAATTCTGCCGCTTTCGTTTACGATCATCGCCTTGTAATCTATCTGCCGAATGCCCTCGTCGCCCATTTCGTAGCCGCGCCCGTCGCGCAGGGTAAGTTTGAGCAGTCCGCGATCGTTGATCATATCCGCGCTTTTTGCCAGCACGAAAAATTTCGAGTCCTGATCGCTTGAGCCAGAATACAGCGCGATGTCGCGGTATTTGTCGTCGCCCTCTTTCGCGCCCACAAAAAGGAGCCAGTCGCCAAACTTCTGCCCGAATTCGCCCGAACGAATGTTGATCTGCGCGTCGTCTTGCTTGCTAAACAGCAGCGCTTTTTGCAGATACTGCGCTTTTGGCGCGACCGACAGCCCCAAAATTAGCAATCCGAGCGCCATTGCGATCGCAAGCGGAATAAACGGGCGCATAATCCGCCAAATATCGGCTTTGAGGCTAAACAGCGCGATCAACTCCAGATCGCCGCTTAAACGCGACGTCTCCGTAATTAGCGCCGCGAAAAACGCGATTGGCAGCACGTAAAGCAGCAGTTGCGGCAACTGCCCCAAATAGAGCAAAAACATCTCGTCGAAACTGATTTTGACCACCGCCGTCATCGCCGAAAGTTGAACGAACGAAACCATCGTGGCGATCAAAAACAGCGCGCCAAAGAGCGGAAAAAAGCCGACCCAAAATTGCGAAAGTAGATAACGATCCAACGCTCCGCGCACGTTCCGCCCTTTTTTGGCGCTTAGGGCAAACGCCCCTCAAGCGTCTATTTGATAAATTTTGCAATCTTAGCAAAAGCGTCGTTTGGCATAATGACGGCAAAATTCAATAATATAAGGAACAAGCATGAACGCGGCGGAATTTGATAAAGCGGTTGAGATTTTTCAAAAAAGCGGCGATTACAAAGAGCCGATCGCCTTTGGAATAGCGCGTCTCGATCGCGCCAAAAACGCGGGCGAGCGCGTATTGCAGGCGACTTACGCGCACGTTAATTACAGAGAAAACTATAAAAGCGCGGCGGCTTATCTGAACGCCTTGAAACTAAGCGGCGAGGCTTGCGACGTTAGCGGCGCGGAGCTGATCGCTTCCGTTTCGGCGCGTTTTATCAACGAGGCGCTAAACCTTTTCGAGCCGTTTATCGACGAGGCGGAAGGCGATCGGCACAGGAACGTTCAAGTTCTTTTAAGTTTGGCTGAAATCGGCGCGGAGCAATCGTTGTCCGATTATCGCGTCGCGTTTTTATTTGCCGACGAAGCGCCAAAAACAGTTGAAGCGGTCTATCTAAAACTCTACGCGCTTTCGCTTGGCAAAGCGGCTTTGAGATCGCTGAATTTAGACGGCGCGTTCGGGATTTTGCCAAACGTCGCGTGGGCGGGAGGCGAGCCGATAGATTTGGATTGGCTACGGGAAAACGAGATCGATCTAAAACTGCGCGGCGAGTTTCCAAATATCGATTACGTCGATAAATTTCCGCGCTATCTGCGACACATTATTCCGTCCGACAACACGCGGATTTTAGACGGCTCTAAAGTGCGGTTTGGAGCGCATCTCGCGGCGGGAACGACGGTTATGCCGGGCGCAAGCTACGTCAATTTCAACGCGGGAACGACGGGCGCGTGCATGGTGGAAGGGCGAATCAGTTCGGGCGCGGTGGTGGGCGCGGGTTCGGACATTGGCGGCGGCGCGTCGATACTCGGCGTGCTTAGCGGCACAAGCGGCAAACCCGTTACGATCGGCAAAAACACGTTGCTGGGCGCAAACTCCGTTACGGGCGTTCCGCTTGGCGACGGTTGCATAGTCGACGCGGGCATAGCCGTTTTGGAGGGCGCGAAAATCGCAATCGACGCCAAAGAGGCGATCGAGATCGCAAAAGCCAATCCGTCGTTTCACGTAAGCGGCGAGCAGACGCAGATCGTCAAAGGCGCGGATCTCGCGGGACTTCACGGAATCCACTACCGCGTCAATAGCCAAACGGGACGAATGCAGGCGTTCAGAAGCAAGCGCGAAGTCAAGCTAAACGCCGACCTGCATTAAACGCGCCGTTGCCGCGCGATTTAACGGCGGTTGCGAAACGAGATTCGCGCCGATTGTTGTTCGCGTCAAACGCCGCTCCGCTTTTCTAAAGCTACCGAAGGCGGATCGCCGCGTTTGCCCGCGTTAAACAAAAAAGCGCGGCGCAAAAACGGCGCGGCGACAAGCAAAAACCGCCCGCAAACGGTTGCAAAACGAGATTCGCGCCGATTGTTATTCGCGTCAAACGGCGTTTTATTTTCTAAAACGACCGAAAGCGGATCGCCGATTGCAAAACCCGCTTTTTTCGGATCGCCGCGATTTGCCAAGTTAAGCAAAAGAGCGCGGCGCAAAAACGGCGCGGCGGCAAGCAAAAACCGCCCGCAAACGGTTGCGAAACGAGAGTTGCGCCGATTGTTATTCGCGTTAAACGGCGTTTTATTTTCTAAAACGACCGAAAACGGATCGGCGCGTTTTGCCAAGTTAAGCAAAAGAGCGCGGCGCAAAAACGACAAGGCGACAAGCAAAAACCGCCGCAAATAACGGCGCGTTACTCGTAGTAATCGTCGTCGTCCTCGCCGTCGTTATAGTCGTAATCGTCGTCGTCGTAATTGTTTCCGCCGCTTGTTTCGCCGCTTTCGTCGTCAAACAAATCGTCGTCGATAACGTCGTTGTCGCTTGCCAGATCGTCGTCTTGCGGCGGCTCGATAATCTCGCCATCGTCCGCCAAATCGTCGTCATCCGTCAAATCGTCGTCCAGCGGCGATTCGTCCAGATCGTCGTCTTCCCACTCTTCGTCGTCGTAAGCCATTACGCCTCCTTGATCCTGTGCGCCTCGTGAAATTTTTTGAGGCGCGCGTAGTCGGTTAGTTTCGTAAGCCCCAGCTCTTCCATCTCTTGAATCCGCGCCAAAATATGCTCTTTCGTAAAGCTCACAACCTCGTCGAGATCGTCGGTTAATTTTATCAAATCCGCGTCCTCTTTGGCGATCGCGCCCTCGCTTACCATACTCGCGTTGATAAAATCCAACAGCGGCTTATAGTAATCCGTCCCCACCAAAAACACGCCGATCGGAAAAATCTTGCGCGTTTGCACAAGCGTCAAAGCCTCGAAAAGCTCGTCCATCGTCCCAAAACCGCCCGGAAAAATAATGTATGCGTACGAGTATTTCACCAACATCACCTTGCGGGCGAAAAAGTAGTCGAATTTCAGGCTCAAATCCAGATAATCGTTGCTTGCCTGCTCTCGCGGAAGCTCTATATTCAGCCCGATCGACTTGCCTCTTCCGGAGCTGTACGCGCCGCGATTTGCCGCCTCCATAATGCCCGCGCTACCGCCCGTTATCACGTTGAAGCCGTTTTCGGCAAGCATATAACCCAGCTTTTGCGCCGCTTTGTAGTATTTGTGATCGCTTTTTGTTCTCGCGCTGCCAAACACCGTAACCGAAGGTCCTAAATCTTTTAGAGAATCGTAGCCGTTTACAAAATCCGCCATAACGCGAAAAATGCTCCACGGCTCGCTAAAATCCAGTTGCGATCCGATCGCTTTTTTGCCTTCGCTCATCAAAAATCCTTATAGCAAAATCAAGGTGGCGACTCCCAAAAAGGTGAAAAAACCAGCCCCGTCCGTAATTGTAGTTAAAAGCGCCCCGCTTGCGACGGCGGGATCGATCCCAAAGCGTTTCAACACAAGCGGAATGCCCGCGCCGAAAAAGCCCGCGTAAAGCATATTGGCAAGCATTGCCACCGCGATCGCCGCGCCAAGCAGCGGCGTTTGAAACCACGCCCACGCCAGCGCGCCCGCGCATACGGCAAAGATTGCGCCGTTAAACAGCGCGATCCTGACCTCTCTAAAGATCACCGATCTCGCGTCGGAGATTTTCACCTCGCCCAATGCCAGCTTGCGAACCGTAACGGTGAGCGTCTGCATGCCAAGCACGCCGCCCATACTCGCTACGATCGGCATCAAAACGGCGAGCGCCACGATCTTCTCGATCGATTCGGTGAAAAAGCTGATTATCGTCGCGCTTAGAGCCGCCGTCGCCAGATTCAAAAACAGCCATTTCGCCCGCGCCCAGCCGTTTTTGATCGCGCCCTCGCCGATTTCCGCGTCCTCGCCAACCTGCGCCAGCGAATAGAGCTGTTCTGTGGCTTGATCTTCGATCAGATCGTAAATGTCGTCGCTTGTTATGCGCCCCAAAAGCCGCCTGAAATGATCCACCACCGCGATCGCCGCCAGATCGTAGCGCTCCACCGTCTGCGTAACCGTCTCGATCGTATCGTGCGAATAGACGAAAATCGGCTCGTCTAATTGCGTAACGCTTTCCTCGTAGGTTTTGTCGGGATCAAGCATAATCAGCTCTTCGAGACTTAACATTGCCCTAAGTTTGTTTTGATTGTCGACGACAAAAACGAAATGAATGTTGCTTAACTCCTCGCCGATAACCATATTTCTTAAACGCCTGATCGATTCGCCAATTTTCTCGCTCATCATCGCGCTGAAAAGCTCCGTTTGCATAATCGCGCCCGCGCTGTCGTCGTCAAAGCGCTTGAGGTTTTCGATGTTTTCTTTAAGCTCTTTGCCCAAAAGACGCAAAATCTCGTACGATTTTTCTTGGTCGATCTCCTCGATTCGCTGAATAATATCCGTCGCGTCGTCCGTATCCAGCGCCTCGATCGCCGCCGCCCACTTGCGATCGCCAAGCGTCCTAATCAGATCGTCAAGCATTTTTTCGGGCAGCTCCAGCGCGACAAGACCCAGAAGTTCGGGCGGCAGAGCGTTTATGACGCGGTTATAATCGGTTTCGTTGTTCTCCTCTTTGAGTTCCAGCAATACTTCGGTTATGTCCGATTCGTGAATCGACGGATCGTCCAGAGCGCATTCGCCGCTTTCGCAGCTTGCCGCAAACTTGAGCAGTTCCTCTTTTTTGGCGCGAATATCTTGTTCCAATGTTCTCTCCGCGTTTTATTTGCAAGCGCGTATTGTCCAACAAATAGGCTTTAACGGCTTTTATCGCCGCGATCGACGCTTGTTTTAGAGATTAAGCGCTAGTATTATTGAAAGTTTTGCGCGATCAATTTTAGCTTGCGTTTTGCTTGCGGGGACAGACAATGAAAACGGGTTTTAAGGCTTTAATCGCTTTGGCATGCGTAATCGTAATCGGTTTTGCGTTTTACGGTTGCGCCGTTAAAAGCGTTTCAGACGACGCTTTGGCTTATTTTAACGAAGGCGAAACGCATTTTAATAACGCGATGAGCGAATATGAATTATCGGAAGACGAAAAGGCAATCGCCGATTTGAAAAAAGCAATCGAAAGTTTTAATAAAACTATCGAGCTTGATCCGAACTTCGCGTTGGCTTACCATAAACTTGGCGACGCTTACTACGCAATCTTTGAGTATGAAAAGGGGAAAGCAAATTACAAAAAAGCAATCGCAAGCTACGATCAAGCGATTAAGCGCGATCCAAATAACGCGAAAGCCTACAGTTATCGCGGATTGATCTATTCCCATTTGCGAGAAGAAGAAAGCGCAATCGCCGATTTAGATAAAGCGATAGAACTTGATCCAAACGACGCGCTACTTTATTATAATCGTGGCGAACGCAAACGCTTCAATCTCTACATAGAAGAAGCAATCGTCGATTACAATAAGGCAATCGAACTTAATCCAAAATACGTTTTGCCTTATTATTCTCGCGCGTTTATGCATTTTTATTCTAAAGAGTACGAAAAAGCGGTTGCGGATCTTGAACGGGCAATCGAGCTTGATCCGCAGTTTATCCAAGCATATAAACATCTTGGAGAGATTTATTGTCATTCTTCGCGCCCCGTTTCAAATATGAAAAAAGCGGTCGCTAACCTGAATAAAGCGCTCGCGCTTGCGCCAAACTACCGTAACTTTTACAGATGTCGCGCATGGGCTTATTATGAATTGGGCGAATATGAAAAAGCGATCGCGGATTATAATTGGCTAATCAATACCAAGCAGGACGGTTGGTTATATGGCGGGCGCTCAATCTTTTATTCCGCGTTAAAAGAATACGACAAAGCGATTGCGGATATAAACAACGCAATTGAGCTTTTTGACAACGACAGCCATCTTTTTAATAGACCTCTCGCGTCAGCCTATTGCGAACGCGCTAAACTGTATAAAACTTTAGGCGACATAAACAGATCAAACGACGACGCTAAAAAAGCGCGGGAACTAGACAAATGCGATCTATAAACGGCGTATCAAACAAAAAGGAGCAATCAAATGAAAACGGCAATTAAAGCGCTGATCGCGCTATGCGCGGCGGCTACGCTTGCGTTTGGAGCAAGTAGCGAGGCGAGAAAAGAATTCGATCGCGCTTATGAAGCGGAACAAAACGGCGACTACAAAGAAGCGATCGACGGCTATAGCGCCGCGATTGCGCTTGATCCAGACTACGCGTACGCATACAACAATCGCGCCAACGTTTATTATGAACTAGGCGAACATGAAAAAGCGATTAAAGATTTAGATAAGGCGATTGAGCTTGATTCAAATTACATGTATGCCTACAATAATCGCGGCAATAATTATCGCGAACTAGGCAAATACAAAAGAGCGATTGTCGATTACGATCAGGCGATTAAAATCGATCCGCAGTTTGCAAAAAGTTACGCTAATCGCGGGTACGCATACGGCAAATTACGCGATTATGAAAAAGCGTTTGCGGATTTTGATCACGCAATTAAACTCAGAGCGAAACTGTCTATCGCGTATAAACACAAAGGAGAAATTTATCGCGATATAGGCGAATATGAAAAAGCGATTGAGAATTTTAGTCGAGCGATTTCGACAAGCTCAGATTTTACCGAGGCTTACGCAAGTCGAAGCGCCGCTTATTTTGAGTTGAGAGAATACGAAAAAGCGATTAAAGATTTGAATAAGGCGATTAGCCTTGTTAAAAATAACGCCGAGTATTATAACGATCGCGGGAAAATTCGCGTTAAGCTAGGCGATTACGGCGAAGCGATCGTCGATTTGGATAAAGCGATCGAGTTGGATTCAAATCTGGCGGCGGCTTACAACGCGCGCGGCGGCGCAAACGCTGGTTTGGGCGATTATGAAAAAGCGTTTGCGGATTTGGACAAAGCTATCGCGCTTAATCCAAAATATGCGGATGCTTACAACAATCGCGGAAAGGCTTATAACGATCAAGGCGAGTACAAAAAGGCGATCGAAAATTACAATCGGGCGATTAAAATCGATCCGAACATAGCGGAGATTTATAATAACCGCGCAAGCGCCTACGCCAATTTGGGCGACGCCGTTAAAGCGATCGGCAGTTGCGATCAAGCGTTAAAAATCGATTCGGAATATATCGACGCTTACTACAATCGAGGAAAAATTTACTATAAAATCGGCGAATATAAGAAGGCAATCGCAAGCTATGAAAAAGCGATTCAATTGGATGCGAATTTTGAAGCGGCTTATAGCGCTCGCGCCGAAAGCTATAGCAAGATAGGCGAATATAAAAACGCGATCGCAGATTTCGATAAAATAATCGAGTTAAACCCCGATTACGCTATAACTTATAATAATCGCGGCGAAGCGCTCGCCGCGCTTGGCGAATATAAAAAGGCGATCGCAGATTACGATAAAGCGCTCGCGCTTGATCCCAACTTAACGCGAAGTTATAACAGTCGCGCCGCCGCTTACGCCGCCATACGCGAATATGATAAAGCGCTTGGCGATTACGATAAGGCGCTCGCGCTTAATCCAAACAACGCCAGCGCATATAACAGTCGTGGAAATGTTCATAGAGCCTTGCGCGATTATAAAAAGGCTATCGCCGATATTGAGCGATCGCTTGAGCTTAATCCAAATAACGCCTTTGCCTATAATAATCTAGGAAACGTTTATAACGCTCAAGGCGATTATACCAAAGCGTTAGACACCTTCGACAAAGCGATAAAACTAAATCCGAATTTCGCTTTGGCTTACTACAATTTAGGAAGCCTATATAGCAATCAGGGCGAATATAAAAAAGCGTTAGCCAATTTGGATCGCGCAATCGCGTTAAACCAAAATCACGCTGGATCGCGCGCGGCAAGAGCCGATATTTACGGCGTTAAAGGCGAATATAAAAAGGCGATCGAAGATTACGATCAAGCGATTAAACTAGAGCCCAACTATACAAAGGCTTATAGAAACAGAGCAAACGCTTATCGCGATCTAGGCGAATATAAAAAAGCAATAGAAAGTTACGATCAGGCTATTGAACGCGATCCAAATAACGCTTCGGTTTATGCTAATCGCTCCGTCGCGTATGAAAAATCAGACGATCTGGCGAACGCTACAAAAGACGCCCACAAAGCGTGTCAATTAGGCGACTGCGATCGTTTGCGCTATATGGAAAGCGCAAAGTTGATAAAAGAATAAAAAGTTTAAGGACAAAAGATGAAAATAAGTTTTAAGATTTTAATCGCGGCGGTTTGCTTTGCCGCGATCGGTTTTGCGTTTTACGGTTGCGCGGTTAAGAGCGCCTCAAACGACGCTTTGATTTATTTTAACGAAGGCGAAAAGCATTTTAATAACGCGAAGGACAACGAGATGACGTTGGAATACGAAAAGGCGCGCATAGATTTTGAAAAGGCAATCGGAAGTTTTAATAAAGCGCTTAAACTCGATCCAAATTTCTCGTTGGCTTACCATAAACTCGGCGATGTTTACTACGCAGTGGGCGAGATAGACAAAGGAAAAGAAAACTACGCAAAAGCGATCGCGGGCTATGATCAAGCGCTTAAACTCGATCCGAACAACGCAAGAGCTTATAGTTATCGCGGAATGGTACATTTATATATGGGCGACGACGAAAAATCAATCGCCGACATAAATAAAGCGATAGAACTTGATCCAAACGACGCGCTACTATATCACAATCGCGGAGAGTATAATATGCGCAACGCAGAGCAAAAGGAAGCGATCTCCAGCTTTAGCAAAGCAATCGAGCTTGATCCTAATTTCGTTTTAGCTTATCACGATCGCGCGATGGCGTATTTTCACGTTAATGAATTTCAAAATGCCGCCGAAGATTTTGAGCGAACAATCAAATTTGGCGCTCAACCCGCATGGCTTTATTACTCTCTTGGCGAGCTTTATTGTAATTTTCTGCTACCTCTTTCTGATTCGGATATAAAAAAAGCGTTAGCCAATTTGAATAAAGCAATAGCGCTTGCGCCAAATTACGAGTATTCTTATAATGCTCGCGCATGGACATACTATGCGGCGGGCGAATATGAAAAGGCGATCGAAGATTACGATCGGCTTATCAAAATGGAAATCGAAGCAAATTCCAGCGCTTGGATGTGGTATGGCAAACGCGCGGTCATGTACGCAACGCTAAAAGAGTACGAAAAAGCGATCGCGGATTTTGATAAACTAATCGAAGACTTTGGCAAATACTCCTTTAACGATAAAAATCAAGCGGAAGCCTACTGTTATCGGGCGGAAATGTACAAAAATATAGGCGACATAAACAGATCAAACGACGACGCTAAAAAAGCGCGGGAGCTAGACAAATGCGATCTATAAGCCAAAGAAGATAAAGTGAAAAAAGGCGTTAAGATTTTAATCGCGGCGGCTTGCTTTGCCGCGATCGGTTTTGCGTTTTATGGTTGCGCGGTTAAGAACGCTTCAGACGACGCTTTGGCTTATTTTAGCGAAGGCGAAACGCATTTTAATAACGCGCGTTCTTACCACTATCTAGGCGAACATAAAAAAGCGACTCTCGATCTAAACAAGGCAATCGATAGTTATAAACAAGCAATCGCAAGTTTTAGCAAAGCGATTAAACTCGATCCAGCCTTTGCGTCGGCTTATCAAAAACGCGGCGAAAGCTATATCGATCAACAACTTGCTTCCAACCAAATTGATTATTTAAGCGATAGCGAAAGCAGACGCAAAATCAACGGCTACGAAGCGGGGATCGCCGATTTGGATAAAGCGCTTAAACTCGATCCGAATAACGCGAAAGCCTATAGATTGCGCGGAAGCGCTTATCTTTATTTAAGCGTTAGCAGATCGGAACACATAAACTTTGAGGATACAAAAAAGGCGATCCTCGATTTGGATATGGCGCTCAGGCTCGATCCAAACGACGAAAACGCATATCAGATTCGCGTTAATACAAGTACGTTAGACGGCGAATGGGAGAGCGCGTTTTACGACAAGGCAATAAATCTTAATCCAAACGACGCGGCAAGTTACGGCTTGCGCGGAATAGCTAACGCGCAAAAAGGCGAAAAAGGAAAAGCGCTAGCCGATTTTGACAAAGCGATCGCTCTTGATCCAAAACTTATTTGGGTCTATTGCGAACTTGCAAAACGCTATAATTACTCTTTATTTTCTAAGGAGGACAAAAAAGAAATCGAAGATTTAGGACGCGCAACGGGGGAGCGCTATAACGGCGTTATTATTATCAAAGACGATAAAAAGGCAATCGCGTATTTAGATCGCGCAATAGAGCTTAATCCAAATTACGCAATAGCTTATTATTCTCGCGCGATTTCGCATCACGATCTAGGCGAATATGAAAAGGCGATCGCAGACATTGATCGGGCGATCAAACTTAAACCAAACGACGCCTTTGCCTACGCGAGTCGCGGTAGCGTATATATGAAATTAAACGATCGCCAAAAGGCGATAGCAAGTTATACGCGCGCGATCGAAATTAACTCGGATTTTACTCAAGCGTATCGTTATCGCGCAAGCGTTTACGCGGAGTTAAAAGAATATAAAAAGGCAATCGCGGATTTAGGCAAAGCGATAAAAATCAACGACGAAAGCGACATGAGAAGCGAATTAGGACTTGCGGCGGACTATTGTAAACGGGCTGAAATGTACAAAAATATAGGCGACATAAACAGATCAAACGACGACGCTAAAAAAGCGCGGGAGCTAGACAAATGCGATCTATAAACTCCGCGCTAAATCATATATGCTAATGCAACATGCTAATCCAAAATTAGCGTCCAATAACCATATACAATCGCAATTAGCAAAGCGGAGCCGACAAGCGTAAATATAATCCCGTAAAACGCCATATCCTTAATCTTTAACGCGCCGCTTGAAAGCGCGATAGCGTTTGGCGGCGTGGAGATTGGAAGCAGAAATGAAAAACTAGCGCAAACCGTCGTCGCCAGCAAAAATTTTTCGACGCTAAAACCGCCTTGAAGGCACAGCGAATACACAATCGGAAGCGCAAGCGAGGCTTTGGCGGTATTGCTAATGGCAAAGCCCAAAAAACTCATTGCGAATATGATAGCGATAAGCGTCGTTAAGCTCCCTTTTGACGCAAAAAATTCCATCGCTTTCGCCGCGCTTTTATCTAGCCCCGTCGCCAAAAACGCCTGCGAAAGCGCGAAAGAAGCGCCGAATAAAAAAATAATTTCATATGGTATTTTTTTGCTATCGTCCCAATCGATAAACGAAAAGCCGGGCATAAACAGCAAAAGCCCGAAAAATAGTATTAACGCCTGCTCGTTTAATCCAAGTCCGCCGTAATATGGCTCAATCGGCGAATTTAACAGCAACAAAACGGCTAAAACGACGATAATCGCGCCCAATTTTTTCTGCTCTTTTGTTACGGGCGACCACTCGCTTAAGCTATAGGTTAGCTTCATATTTTTCGCGCCGATAGAGAGCGTCGCCGCAAGCGCGATCAGCATTGATAGCGCCAGCGGAGCCATAAGCGCAATCCAGCCGACAAACGAAATCGGTCGCAGATTTTGCGCGTTTAGAAAGCCGAATAAAATCAGGTTTGGCGGCGTGCCGATCGGAGTAATAATTCCGCCGACGCTCGCGCCGAAAGCGATAGATAGCGCAAGGCGCGTTTTCAGTCTTGAATCGCCCGTGAGAAAATGCGCCAGCGGCATTAGCAGCAACGCGGTCGTGGTATTTGAAAGCGCCGCGCTCAACGCGCCGCTCGTGAAACTGAGCGCAAAAATCGCGCCGCGCGCGCTTGCGGGAAAGATTTTGAGCAATTTACGGGCGATTAACTTGTGAAGCTCGGTTTTCTCGACGGCAAGCGCCAGCATAAATCCGCCCAAAAAGAGAAAAATAATGCCGTTTGCGTAAGCGCCCGCCGTTTTATCGACGTTCATAACGCCAAGCGCGGGAAAGAGCGCGATCGGCAACAACGAAACCACGCCAAGCGGCAGCGCCTCGTTCGTCCATAGCGCGACAAGCAAAACGACCGCGCAAAACAAACGCGCTTGCGTCTGGCTCAAACCGTTAAGCGCGATCGCGTACGTCGCAACCGCCGCCAAAATCGCTATCGCTATGCCTTTAACCCGTTTATCCACGTCGCGCCCGTTTCCTGAAATTGCAAATCGGATCATATACGCAAACGCTAAAACCTTGCACGATTTTCGTCTTGCAAAGCCGTCGCTGTTATAATACGCGAAAAAGCGCAAGGCAGGCTATGAAAATCGAGGCGAGAATCTTTCGTTTCAACGCTAAACGCGACTATTTGAACGTTTATCAACCTTTTGTCTTTCACGCAAACGCCGAATCCACGTTGCTTGATCTGCTTGAAGCGTTCAAGCAAAGCGATCCGCTCTGTTTTATGCGTCTGGACAAAATCGACGGCGTTCGCGCAAACGGTTTGGGCGCGAAACTCTCCGCGCCGCTTCGCGCAATCGCGCCAAAGGGCGCTGAAATCGTAATAGAGCCGCTAATAAGCGATCGCGCCGTTCTGGATTTGGAGTGCGACAAACGCGATTTTGAGGACAAATTCGGCGTTTTGGAAGAGTTTTGCGATAAAGACGATCGCGACTATTACAACGAGTTTTATATCGCTTACGCCGTTTCGCCAATGCGATCGCTTAATAGCGAATATCTAGGCGAAGCGCTGTTTATGTTAGCCGACCGTTTAATTGGCAAAAACCCGCCAAACGTCGAAACAATCATAAAGCGAATCAGCCGCGCAGAAAGCGGGATTTTTTGTTTCGCGGGATTAAACGGCGTACTATTAGAAGGCGCGAATCGCATAATAAAAACAATCGAAAGACTTTGGGATCTCGGCGTTTCCATGGGCTTTGCGCCAAAAAACGTTTCAAGCGCGAAATTTGTCGCGATTGAAACGCGCGATTCGTCGTCTTTTGAAGGCAAAAAAATCGCGATCTCTCTTGATTGCGGCGCATTTGGCGGCGCGGCGAATATAGACGATTACGAACGCGCTTTGAAAGCAAACGGCGCGAAAGTTTTGCGATTGAAAAACCCTTGGCGTTTTAGCGGCGCGAGCGCGGAAAACGTCCTGCCTAGCGCGGCGATTCAAGCGGCGAAAGATCTGCTTTTGGAAGCGGAAGATTTGGGCGCGGACACGCTTGTTTGCGCCGCGATCGAAGCGCGGGATTTTCTCAATAAAAACAGACGCCTTGTCGCCGAAGTCGCGGGTCGTCAAATCGATATTGCGATCGCCTGATATATGAGCATCTATCAACGCGGCGCGATCGGAAAGGCAAACGGCATGGACGAAAGCGTTAATTTAATCAAAGCGATCTTCGCCGAAACAAGATTAAAAGAGTTGCTAACCGTCGATCTGGTATGCGTCGCGCCTATTTGCGCGTTTGTCGTATGTAGCGAAGCGCAATACTATGGAGTAGCCAGCGTTTTATTGCTATTTTCATTAACGGTTTCTCCGATTGTTTTTGCGATTGCGTATATCTATCATTTGGTTGTTTATATCAAAAAAAGCGTTAAGATCGCGGCGATAAATCTGCCGATATATCTAATTAACTTTCTTGCGGTTAGTTATATCGTAGTTATAAACATTCCGCCCGCGTGAAGGATTAAGAAAAAATGAACATCTATCGATACGACGTAGCGATCGTCGGCGCGGGACTCGCGGGTTTAAGCGCCGCGATTGAGATCAAAAAAGCGGGACTGAAAACCTGCGTCATCTCCAAACTCCACCCGCTTCGCAGTCATAGCGGCGCGGCGCAAGGCGGCATAAACGCCGCGCTGAACGAAGCCGATACGAGATCGCACGAGTTTGACACGATCAAAGGCGGCGATTATCTCGGCGATCAGGACGCGATCAAAACGCTCTGCCAAAAAGCGCCCGCGACGATCAGACGGCTTGAAAAAATGGGCGCGGTTTTTTCCCGCGCCGAAGACGGATCAATCGCCCAGCGCGCCTTTGGCGGACAGAGCAAACCCAGAGCCTGTTACGCCAAAGACCGCACGGGCTTAACCTGTTTGCAAACCATCTACGAGCAAGCCGATCGGCTTGGCGTGGAGTTTGTCGAGGAGTGGTTCGCGGGCGATCTGCTCTACGATCCTCTTTCGCGCGCGGCGTACGGCGTAAGCGCGATGAAATTGGCTACGGGCGAGATCGCGATTTTCAACGCCAAAGCGACGTTGTTTGCCACGGGCGGTTACGCCAGATGTTACGCGATCAACTCCAACGCGCACGCCAACACGGGCGACGGGCTTTCGCTCTGCCTGCGTAAAGGATTGGCGCTTGAGGATATGGAGTTTGTGCAATTTCACCCGACGGGACTTGCGGGCAGCGGCATTTTGATTAGCGAGGCGGCGCGGGGCGAAGGCGGACGGCTGTACAACGGGCTTAACGAGCGCTTTATGGAAAAATACGCGCCGCAAAAGCTGGAGCTTGCGCCCCGCGACGTAGTTAGCAGGGCGATTGAGCGCGAAATCGCGCTTGGGCGCGGCGCGGGCGAAAACAAAGACGCGATCTGGTTGGATCTAACGCATCTTGGCGGCGATCTGATCGCTTCAAAACTGCCCGAACTTAGCGATCTGGCGCGTAGCTTTCTTGGAATCGATATGGCGGTCGATCGCGTTCCAATCCGCGCTACGGCGCACTACAGCATGGGCGGCATTCCCGTCGATAACGACTGCCGCGTCAGGGCTTCCGCCGCGTTTATCGCAAGCGGGCTTTACGCCGCGGGCGAATGCGCGTGCGCGAGCGTGCATGGCGCGAACAGGCTTGGCGCGAACAGCCTGCTGGAAGCGGCGGTGTTTGGGCAAATCGCGGGCGAGACAATCGTAAAAGATATGCGCGATCTTGAGCCGATCAAAGCCGACGCCGCCGACGCGCAAGGCTTCGCGGACGAGACGCGAAAACTGCTAAATTCGCGCGGCGACGAGAGCGTGGCGTTTTTGCGCGAGGAGTTGCAGCAAAGCATGAGCGCCAACGCGGGCGTCTTCCGCGATCGCGTCTCGCTTGAAAAACAAACGGAGATTATCGCCGCTTTGCGCGATCGCTTTTTGCGCGTTAGTTTGCGCGACAAATCGCGCGTTTTCAACACCGAACTGCAAGAGGCGCTGGAATTTGGACATATGCTCGATTACTCCGCGCTGATCGTCGCGGGCGCTTTGAAGCGCGAAGAATCGCGGGGGGCGCACTACCGCGCCGATTTTCCAAACAGAAACGACGCGGCGTTTTTGCGCCATACGTTTGGCTATCTCGACGCGGAAGGCAAAACGCGGCTGGAGTACGCGGACGTAACGATCGGCGAATATCAACCCGAAGCAAGAGAGTACTAATGGGACGCAAAATAGTCGTAAGGCAAACCAAAACGGCGCTTGTCGACGCAAGGCGCGAGATTGTTTTCAGAGTTTTTCGCTTCAACGCCGAGTTTGACGTTCTGCCGCATTACGACGATTTCGCGCTGAAAGTCTCTCGCGGCGAGGTTTTGCTTGACGCGCTAAATCGGATCAAGGCGGAGCTGGATTCTAGCCTGTCGTATCGCAAAAGCTGTAGGCACGGCATTTGCGGCAGTTGCGCGATCAAAGTCGAAAATCAAGCGGTATTGGCGTGCAAAGCAAACCTGTTCGCGCTTGCCGATCGCTACGGCGAGGTTTTGACGCTAGAGCCGCTAAATAAACGTTTAGCGCCGCGCGATCTGATTGCCAATAAGAGCGGATTTTGGGAAAACTACCGCGCCGTTAATCCGTGGCTGGAAGCCGAAATCGACGAATCAAGCCCGAAGGAAAACCTAATTCCGCCCGCCATAAACGATCGCTTAAACGGCGCGGACGCGTGCGTTGCGTGCGGAATATGCTTTTATAGCTGTCCCGTCGTAGCGGAAAACGATCGGTTTTTGGGACCCGCCGCGCTCGCCAAAAGTTACCGATTCGCCGCCGACATACGCGATCAAGCGCTAGGCGATCGGTTGCGGCTGGCAAATAGCGATCGGATCGGAATCTGGAATTGCGTCAAGTGCTATCAATGCCATGAAACCTGTCCGAAAGAGGTAAGCCCAATCGACAAAATCATCAAACTTCACGCGATCAGCGCGGAAAACAACGCCAACGTCGATTCGATCGCGTTTCGCCACGCGAAGGCGTTCAAAACCTCGATTCAAAAGAGCGGGCGGCTGGACGAGGCGGCTAACGTGATTGAAAGCGCGGGGCTTTTTGGCGCGCTTAGGCATATCCGCGAGGCGTTTTCAATGCTTCGACGCGGCAAACTGCCGTTTGGCGTGAAAAAGATCGACAAACTAGACGAGGTTCAAAAGCTCGTCAAATCCGCTTCCGCGCCGCAATCGCCCGATAAGGAACGCCGATGAAATACGCGCTGTTTATGGGTTGCACGCCCTACGGAGCCACGCCCGAACTGAAAACTTCGCTGGAAGCTGTAGCGCGGGCGCTGAACATAGAGTTTGCGGAGCTAACGGAGGCAAGCTGTTGCGGCGCGACGCATCTGCAGGATTTCGACGACTTTTTGGCGCTTACGTTAAACGCCCGCAATCTGGCGTACGCCGAAAAACTGGGGCTTGATCTGATAACCGTTTGCAACACCTGCCAACTGACGCTTTCGCAAGCGGCGGCGCGGCTAAACGCCGATCGCGATCTGCTTGCGAAGGTCAACGCAAAATTAGGCGAGGTCGGCTTGCGTTATGGCGGCGCGGTCAAAGTCCGCCATTTGCTCTATGCCTTGCGCGATGATTACGGCTTTGACAATCTGCCGATAAAAAAGCCGCTGAAGGGCAAAAAGATCGCGCCTTTTTACGGCTGCCACAATATCCGTCCTTCCGCGCTTGGCTGCGACGATCCGTTTCGCCCGCGCGCGCTGGACGATCTGATAATCGCGCTTGGCGGCGAGCCAATCGACTACGCGCTCAAAAACGGCTGTTGCGGATTTCACGCGCAAATGCAGGCGAGCGAAACGACGTATCGCCTTAGCGGTTTGGCGCTTGCCGATCTAGCCGATCGCGGCGCGGATTGGATCGTAACGCCATGCCCGCTTTGCCAGCTTAGTTTTGACGCGCAACGCGCAAACGCCGAACGCGCTATGCAACGCCCTTTGCGCGCGCCCGTTTTGCATTTAACGCAGCTAATCGGTTTGGCGCTTGGCTTAAGCAAAACGCAACTTGGCTTGGACAAAAACATCGTCGCCCTCGTCAACGCCTAACTCCTCGCCCACGCCATTGCCGCCTGATCGGCAACTCCCATCTTCCCTGCGTCCTCCTCCTTCGTTCCCACAATGCCTCGCGGTGGTAGCGAGGCACAGGGCAGGAATCCAAACATTGCGAAGCGCTGACAAGCGCTGATGATTGACGCTTGGTTGGCAATCGTCTTAAATACTAGATTCTGCGACTACGCGCAGAATGACAAAGAGTGGCGCTGGAAACGACAAAGAGGAAATAGATTCTGCGACT
>JAISMA010000141.1 GCA_031276985.1 Helicobacteraceae bacterium
GAGACGAATATGGGATTGCCTGATTCGACGTTAGCCATTGTCGAGCCTTTCTTGTAAGGTTTAGAATTGAAACGGACGATCTTAAGCAATGTTAGCTTAAGAGACGACGAAAGGGAAGGGGAACGGGGAAATCATCGAAAAAGGTATATCGAGGAGAGGGAAACGAAAGAAAATGAGAAACGCTTGCCGAAGCATAGTTTCATTTTATAGAGGCGTTGGTTTCTTGGGCTTTCTTTTGCTTAAGAAGCTCTTTTGCGCTAAAGCAGTCAAGGCGATCTTTGCCATATTTGCACGCTTTGGTATAGTATTTTAAGGCTTTATCAAGATCTTTTGGCGCTACTTCCGCTTTTGGAAATTCTAAATCAATTTGCACGGCGCGATAATCATAGAAATGGTCTTCGCTATCGTAAGCGTTCCAGCCTAATTCGTACATTCTGGCTATAGACGAGCAAGCGATCGCTTCTTTGTTTACGTCGCACGCTTTTTCAAACGCTTTTATAACGCTATCCTCTTTGGTTTCAGCCATTATTCTAGTCGCCTTGGCGCGATAGCAAATTGCTCCCAGCGGATCGTTCTTGCAGGCTTTGGCGTAGTATTCCGAAGCGATCTTTAAGTCTTTTGGAATTCCTTCGCCGATCTCGTATGCGTAGCCTACCCTTTGGCAAGAGTCAAAGGCTGATTGATATTTGCTGTCGCAATCTTTCTTATAGTACTCGATTGCTTTAGACATATCTTTCGGAACGCCTTCGTATCCTGTTTCATATAAATAAGCGACCGCCGAGCAATTACCAGCGTTAAGATCGCAAGCCTTTATGCGATATTCTAACGCTTTTGAAGCGTTAATATCAGTTCTACCGTTTTCGTTGCCGACTATATCTTTAACGTATATATTAGCGGCGCGCGTGCAAGAAATGTGGTATCCGCACTCGCAACCTTTATCGTAGTATTCAAGCGAAAGGCTAAGGTTGTTATCTTCTGTGGAATAACCAAGCAGATCGCAAGCCTTTCCGTATTTATAATCGCAGGCTTGTTTGTATAGTTCTACGGCTTTCTGTCGATCCTTTTTGAGTCCGCTTGTTCCGCTCGAATAACTTTCGCCCAACTCGTAGCAACTTTTGCCATTTTTATTCTCGCACTCTTTTCTTGTTTGTGTGATTGAGAACGCAAAAGTAGAAAGCAAAACCAAAACGGTTATTAACCTAATCATCTTGAACCTCCGTTAGTTAGTTGAATTTAGATCGCCGCGAAACCAAGAACGTTAAACGTAGCTTGGCGCGTCGTTGGCAAATAGTATTAAATCGCCCGATCGCGTCTCTTTGGCGAGTATAGTTTCCAGCCCGCGTTTGTCGTATATACGTTTGCGTTTGTCGCGATCGATATGCGAGCAGAGCAGATCGGCGTTTAGCGCTCCCGTTATAAACGCGAGATCAAAAACTTCGTTAATTTTTGCGGCAAGCGCGATATTGCTCTCGTCGTCGCTTTCCACAATGCCCGGCGTAACGATTACTTTGCGTCCGTTCCACGACGAACAAAGCGAGATCGCGCCGAGCATGCCATCCAGATTGCCGTTATAGCTGTCGTCCAGAATAAATTTATATTTGTTTTTAATAGGCTGCAGGCGATGTTCAAAATTGTTCAATTTGCTTACGGCTTTTGCGATCTCTTCTTCGCCGATACCAAGTTCTAGCGCCGCCAAAAACGCAAGCGATATATTAACGGCGTTAAAGCCGCCTAAAACGGGCGTTTCAAGCCGAATAACGCGATCATGTAACGCCAAATTCCACCGCGTTCCATCCAGCGTAGCCTCAAGATTTTGTATCTGCGCGTCGTTTAGCGTTACGATCGCGTCGTTTGCCTCGACTTTGGCGCTTTCATGAACGATTGCGCGTCGCATTCTTGGCGAAATTAGCGCTTCGCGTTTAGCGCGTTTTATATTCTCTTCGGTTTTGAAATATTCAATATGCTGTTTGCCGACTTTGCCTATAATTGCGTAATGCGGTTGCGTCATCAGCGCGATCGTCATAATATCGCCTATTTCGCGCGCGCCAGCTTCGATTATATAAATCTGCGCGTCGCTTGGCAGAGAGTTGTTTATATCGGCGGCGATTCCAAGATCGGTATTTACGTTGCCAGGGGTGGCGTAAGTTCTGAAACGCGGTTTTAATATGTCGAGTAAAAAATGTTTCAGGCTTGTTTTGCCGTAGCTTGCCGTTAAAACGATTACGATTAGATCTTTGCGATCTAGCAGTTTGCGCGAGGCTTGCTTTTTGAAGCGCGATCGCAAAAAGTTTTCCAAAATCTGCGAGCAAATAAGCGTCAAAATCAACGTCGATAAAACTCCGCCGCTTTGCGCGATCTCAAAAAAGCGCAGCGTTTCGATCAGCGCGGAAGCGAACGCCAAAAGCGCGAAAAACCGCTTAACGCGCGCGGTAACGACCAGCTTTTTATCTATTTTGCGATACCACAAAAACAACGTCGGCAGATAGACGAGGTAAAAAAATACCCAAAAATACGCGCCCGCGACGTAAAACAGCGCGATCGGCAAAACGATATTGGCGACGTTCCACCACGGCTTCGTATGATGAAAAACCAGCCGATCGAGGCGGTAGGAGAACCATTGCAGGTTCAAAATCAGATACCATCCGAGCGTCAAAAGCAAGAAAACGCGCGAAATTGACTCAAAAACAGGCAGAAACGTTTGCAAAATTAGACGCCTTTTTTGTAAGATCGTCGTTTTATATCAAAGGAAAGGTTAAGCGGCGGTGGCGACGAAAGAGGAATGCGATCAAACGCTTGAGCGAGAGGCGAGTCTGCAGCCTCCTCGCAAGTATCAAGTGTTGCTCCACAACGATCATTACACGACGTGGGAGTTTGTGATCAAAGTGTTGGAACGGATTTTTCACAAGAATCAAACGGAAGCCGAGCGGATCACCTATTCCGTCCATCATCGCGGCGTTGGCGTGTGCGGCGAATACACCCGCGAAATAGCGCAGACAAAAGTTTTACAGGTGCATTCCACGGCGAAGGCAAACGGCTTTCCGCTTAGATGCTCCATGAAGGAGGTTTGATGATTAGCAGGTCGTTAAATAAGGTAATCATAGCCGCCATTCGGGAGGCAAAACGCCGCCGCCACGAATTTATCACCGTCGATCATCTCGCGTACGCCGCGCTGTTTGATTCGGCGGCGCAAAAGATATTGGAGCGTTGCGGCGCAAACCTAAACTCGCTCAAAATCAATCTCGACGCCTATTTAACGCGCGAAATCGACGTCGCGCCCGAAGGCATAGAGCCGACGCAAACGATCGCGGTGCAGAAAGTTATGCAGGCGATGCTCACGCACGTTGAAGGATCGGGACGGACGGAAGCCGATCAGGGCGATCTGCTCGCAAGCATTTTTGAAGAGGGAAACAGCTACGGCGTGTATCTGTTGCGTTTGCAGGGAATTGAGCGCATTCATATTTTGGAAGAGATTAGCCAAAACGAAATATCCGACGAGAGCAAACCGCAAACGGCGGATGAGCCGAACAGGGCGAAAACCTATCTGGAGCAGTTTTGCGTAGAGCTTGTCGCGCTGGCGAAAAAAGGCGCGATCGATCCCATCGTGGGGCGCGTCGACGAGATGACCAGATCGCTTCAGACGCTCTGCCGCCGCAAGAAAAACAACCCAATCCTAACGGGCGAATCGGGCGTTGGCAAAACCGCGATCGCCGAAGGACTCGCCGCGCTAATCGCCGAAAACAAAGCGCCGAAAGTACTGGAAGGCGCGAAAATATACGCTCTCGATATGGGCGCTTTGATAGCCGGCACTAAATATCGCGGCGATTTTGAAAAGCGCTTAAAAGGCGTAATCGACGAACTCTCCGCCAAACAGGGCGCGATCTTGTTCATCGACGAGATACACACGCTTGTAGGCGCGGGAAGCGCGGGCGGCGGCGCGTTGGATGCGGGCAATATCTTAAAACCCGCGTTGGCAAGCGGCAAACTACGCTGCATTGGCGCGACGACGCACAACGAATACAGGCAGTTTTTTGAAAAAGATCGCGCTCTTAGCCGCCGCTTCCAAAAGATCGTGATAAACGAGCCAAGCATAGACGAGAGCGTACAAATCTTGCGTGGGCTGAGATCCAAATATGAGGAATATCACGGCGTTCGTTATTCGGAAGCGGTTTTGCGATCCGCCGTGGAGTTGTCCGCGAAATATATCAACGATCGGTTTTTGCCCGACAAAGCGATCGACGTAATCGACGAGGTTGGCGCGTCGTTTCATCTTTTGAGCGAGTCAAAAAAGCGCGCGCAAGCCGTCGTCGCCGATATTGAGCGCGTCGTCTCGAAAATGATAGGAGCGCCGATCAAAACGGGCGCGGACGACGATCGCGAGCGGTTGCGCGCTTTGGAGCTTGATCTTAAACACAGGGTTTTTGGGCAGGATAGCGCCATAGAACAGCTTGTCAAAGCTATCAAGCGATCGTACGCGGGACTTGGCGCGCCGACGCGCCCCGTTGGATCGTTTTTGTTTACCGGACCTACGGGCGTTGGCAAAACCGAAACGGCGAAACAACTAGCCGCTGGTTTGGGCGCGCATTTCGCGCGTTTTGATATGAGCGAATATATGGAAAAACACAGCGTCAGTCGTTTGGTTGGCGCGCCCCCGGGCTATGTTGGATTTGATCAGGGCGGACTGCTTACCGAATGCGCGCGCAAACATCCGCGATCGGTGATTTTGCTGGACGAAGTCGAGAAAGCGCATCCCGATCTCGTCAATATTCTTTTGCAGGTGATGGACGCGGCGAAATTAACCGATAACAACGGCGCGGAAGCGGATTTTCGCCATACGGTTTTGATCATGACGAGCAATTTGGGCGCGGACGAAGCGGGCGTGGTCGGCTTTGCGAACAGCGCGATCAATCGAACCGACGAAGCGATCAACGCATTTTTCGCGCCGGAGTTTAGAAACCGTCTCGACGCGATCGTGCGATTTGCGCCGTTAAGTCGGGAAACTATGGGCTTCGTGGTCGATAAGTTTATCGGCGAGCTTGTCTCGCAACTTGCGGAGCGAAAAGTCTCGATTGAGCTTAACGCCGAAGCTAGAGCGTATCTGGCGGAAAACGGCTACGACAAAAATATGGGCGCGAGACCGCTAGGATTGCTGATTCAAAGCAAAATAAAAGACAAAATCGCCGACGAGTTGCTGTTTGGCAAACTTGCGAAAGGCGGCAAGGCGATTATACGCCTTAAGGGCGGCGAGTTGGAATTTGATTTTAATCCGTAAGCGCCCTCCGCTATATCTTATCGGCATAAGCGAGCCTTTTCCGAGTCTCGACGAGGATTTTGACGATCTGATCGCAATCGGCGGCGATCTATCCGTCGATCGTATGCTTGGCGCGTATAAAATGGGGCTGTTTCCTTGGTTTATCGAATATCGCATGCCGCACTGGTATTCGCCGCGCATTCGTATGATCTTAGAGCCGTCAAAATTTCGCCTTTCAAAAAGTCTGGCGCGGACGATCAGGAGCGATCGCTTTGAGATTAGAACCGATTGCGCGTTTGAGCAAACGATTGTCTCGTGCGCCAATATCAAGCGCAAACGCGAAAAAGACACATGGATCACAAGCGATTTTGTTAAAGGCTACTGCGAACTTCACGAATTAGGCTATGCGCGATCGGTAGAATCGTGGCAAAACGGGGAGCTTGTGGGCGGATTGTACGGATTGCAGATCGGGCGCGTATTTTTTGGCGAATCCATGTTTGCTTCTAAGCCCGACGCGTCAAAAGCGGCGCTCGCTTTTTTGAGCCGAAACCAGCCTTTTGGCGAAATCGATATGATCGACTGCCAAGTTCCAAGCGCGCATTTAGCTTCGCTAGGCGGCGTTGAAATATCGCGCGAAAACTACTTGAAACGCTTAAAATACGCAATCGACAACACACAATAACCGAAATTCATTAAAATGCGTTTATTAGCGTATTGCGTATTCGACAAATACAAATCTGGGAGCAATAAATGCGATCGATAACAATTCAAGCATATAAAGGATTTTTCGTCAAAGTAGCGATTATTTTTTTATCATTTGTATCGCTTGCGTTAGGAGGTTTATTCGTTAAAGCAAATATTGATGAGTTTGCGGCAAAATGCGACGCTAACATAAGTACTTCTTGTCATAATGTAGCGTTAATATACGCCAACAAAGACGAATGGGATAAAATAGATACGCAAAAATACTTAGAGTACTATACAAAAGCCTGCGATCTCGACGTTTCTTATTGTAAGGGGGTAGGCGAAATCTATGAACGCGGATATAATGGCGTTCCAAAAGATACAACCAAAGCAATCGAATATTATAAAAGAAAATGCGATAGCAAATTTGAAGACTTTAGCTCTTGCCAAAGGGTAGGCTACGCATACGAGATCGGCGAAGGAATTCCAAAAGACTTCAAGATCGCTTCGGAATACTACGCCAAAGCCTGCAAGAACGATCCGTTAGGGTGGATTTGTATTCGCGCAAAGACAACTAGAATAATGGCTGAAACTAAAGAGGAAAGCGCTATAAAAGCGTTTGAAAAAGCGTGCGACGTAACCAAAGAGGCGATCGCCTGCTCATCTATAGCTAGAATGTACGAATTAGGCTGGAGCGCTTACGACGATCTTGACTATTTCTATAACTATCGCGGCGGACAGATCGATTTAGAGTTTCCAAAAGCGGAAGTAGCGCCAAAAGATCTTGATAA